>JBAZZY010000025.1 GCA_041658565.1 Actinomycetota bacterium
GGGGGGTTACGGTTTCGCGCGTTCCGAAAAGTTCGGAATGACAGGAAATGGGCGAAGGGGGAAGTCATGCGGGCACGACGTGTTGTGCTTGGGTTGGTCGTACTTGCAGCGGGGCTGTCGACCGCGGCGGCGTCAGCGAACGAGGTGCGGACGTGCGTGCGGGTTAACGGCACGGACACCTGCACCGGCACTGGATCGGGGACACTGGTTGATCAAACCGTCTGCGTGTGGGTGCCACCGCATGCGATGGTGGCGGTGTGCACGTACGGCAAAGCAGGATCGGTCGGGTTCACCGGCGTCACGGGCACGGGTGACGGGAAGGCGGGGAACGTCGTGACCTTCGCCAATGGGTCTCCCGTGGCCGGTGCGCACTACAACACCGGAGGCGTAAGCGCAGGCGTCAGTGTTGGGGGCGCGTGCACGGTGGGGTCTTGCAACTAGTTTGATTACCGGAAGAGGAGAGCAGTGACGGGGGGGGATTCAATCCCCCCCCGTCACTGCCGGGCCCTTGGAGGGCCGCTGCCACACCGCGGTGTCGCGCAAGCGCCTGCCGTCAATGTGGAGGAGCGGCCAGTCGGCGGGGACTCCCCAATCATCGAGTCGTGAGAGCTGGCGCGCGTTGTCGATCACGAGGTGACCCCCGGGTTTGATCTTGGACAGCACGCGGGCGACGCAGTTCTGCCGCATTGCCCCGTCGACCAACACGAGGTCGAGAGCCCCGTCGACGAACTCCGCACTGACCATCGCGTAGGGGCTTTCGGACCAGTAGAAGTCATCGTCCATGGCTGCGGTGTCGGGTAGCGGAAGGAACCGCAAGTCGACGTTGGTGAGGCCACGATCGGCCAGCGTTTCTCGGACCTGTCGGTACCAGCCGGCGTCGTGCTCGATGCTCGTGAGTCGGCCGACGCGGCGAGCCAGCCAGGTGGTACTGCGACCGGCCCCCCATTCGAGGACGTTTGATTCGGTGGTCAGAACCGAGTCGATCAGCTTGATCGCGCCGGGATCCAGCCAAGGGTGATCGGGATGCCTGGTCTCGTACGCCTTTCGCCAGATCGCGTGCGCCCAGATCGACGGGTGCTTCAAGAAGTGGACGAGGTGATGTCGGTTCATGGGATTACTTTACGCGCCGATTACGCCGATGGGGCGCGCGCCGGCGCGGTGGCGCCGCGCGAGATCTTGGTAAGCGCTTGGGTTGCCGCTGATCCACAACCCTGCGGCAGCGTCGTTGAGATCCCCGATTGCGAAGTGGACGGCTGGGCGCGCAAAGTCGCGCGTGCGCGAAGACGCCGTCCGGACGGTGAGTTGCGCGCCAAAACCGCTCTTGTCGTTCGTCGGCGACGCGTTCGGCTAGAGGGTTGTGCTCATGATCTGTGCGCCGCTCAGGGCATCTATGAATACGGCCACGGAGACGGAGACGGGTTTCGGGGGCCGCCCATGCTCTCCCCTCCACGGGCCGCGAAGGTACATGCTTGCGTCGTCCAGCAGCACCACGTAGGCGGGCACATCCGATATCGAGAGGGGCGAGTTCTCGGTCTCGCCGACATGTTGCTTCGTATCCGTGAATCCGCCGAGGTATATCCCGGCAAAGGTCGCGCGCTGGAACTGGTGTTCAGCGAGGCGACGCGCCTGGTCTGCGGTTACACCCGCCGAGGCCACCTGCGCAGCCCGCGCGTCATCAAGGGGCGTGAGGATCGCTCCTACGCCGACAAGTCGATCGCGGAACGCCTCCGGTGGGTTCACCGCGGCAATGGCGGTTGGTCGGGATAGGACCCCGACCCACGCGCCGGCCAGGGAGACCCCTATCCCCACTGCCGCAAGAGCCGTTTTCGCCTTCATGCGATCTCCCCTCTCGGGCCGCATTCAGCCTAGTCCGTTCCGCCTGAAAGTGGAGGCCTCTGCGCCCACGCTTTGAAGCGGGCCGCGATGGGGGCCGTGGGACTCCTAGGCTGGGCGCGCGCCCGCCCGGTGGCGCTGCGCGAGATCTTGGTAAGCGCTTGGGTTGCCCTTGACCCACAACTCTGCCGGTGTTCCCGGGATGGGTCCGCGTACCTTGGCTGGTACGCCGACCACCAGAGTGTCCTCGGGGACCTGCATTCCCGGGGGAACCAACGCACCGGCGCCGACCATCGCGCGCGCGCCGATCACCGCTCCGTCCAGCACGGTTGATCCGTTGGCGACCATTGCTTCGGCGCCGAGGGACGCTCCGTGGATTACGCACAGATGGCCCACGGTCGCACCGGGTCCGATTTCCAGCGTGGCCCCCGGTGGGCCGTGCAGCACCGAACCGTCCTGGACGTTGGCTCCCGCTCGAATCCGAATCGGTCCGTAGTCGCCGCGCACAACCGCGCCGTACCAAACCGAGGCGTTCTCCTCGACGACGACGTCGCCGACGATCGTCGCCGTCTCGGCGATGAACGCGGTCTCATGGATCTGGGGCGACTTACCCTCGAACTCGAATAGCGGCATTCGCAGACCTCCCGGGGTGCGGATGTTCCGGCTCACCGCAAAACGGCCCTCGACGCCGGAACCAAGTCGGGCGATCATACGTCAAAGAGGACACGTTCCAACCGGGAGCGCGTCGAGGAGGAGGAGAGCATGCGCCCAGTGCGTATGGCTGCGCTGGTCGCGGTCCTTGCGGCCGCAACGATTCCGGCAAGGGCGCAAGTGCCTTCTGCAGGAGCAGGCATCGGGATGGATTCGTCTGCCGATGCTTACTGGGAGACGACGCAGGATGTCTCCGACACTCAGGTGCGGATCTCGGTGCGGTATTTGGCCGCCTCCGCGGGACGCAATGGCTGGTCTGAGGTATTCACCGGATCGATGTTGTGCGACAAGACGGATGATGGCGGTGGCGGCGGTGATCCGGGAATGGGTCCACGCGATCCCGAAAGCCCGCCGCTTCCCGGGGATGTCGAGCCGGTCCCCTGCGTGGTGGAGAATTGGGCTCAAGGCTGGGCCGATCCGGGTTCGTTCACTTTCAAGATGAACCCGCTGCTGCTTCGTTCCGCGCACCTCGAAGGCACGTACTGGATGCAGTCCTACGATGACGAAGGCAACCCGATAGACGATGGCCGCGAGACGATCGTCGTGGCCGACTGGACCCCCGATGGGCGGATCCAGCGTGGTGGCGGCACCCAGTCGTTCCACAGCGGTTGCACGGTGTTTGCGTCCGACTACGAGGGCGCCTACAGGCAGGCAGTCGCCGCTGCGACCTTTGATGAGGTCGATTTCGGTCCGTCGACTTTCGCCGGCATGGGGTCTGGATTGGGAGTGGACGTTCAATTTGAGTGCTGAACCACCCCAAGAAACGACGAGGCCGCGGTTTCCCGCGGCCTCGTCGTCGTCCGCCGGTCCTAGCCCTTGCGGGAGCGGACCTCCTCGACGAGCTTCGGCGTGATCTTCAGTGCGTCGCCGACCACTCCGAGGTCGGCGAGCGAGAAGATCGGTGCTTCGGCGTCCTTGTTGATGGCAATGATGCGATCGGAGGACTTCATGCCGACGATGTGCTGCGTGGCACCAGAGATGCCGATGGCGATGTAGACCTTCGGCTTCACCGTCTTGCCGGTCTGACCGATCTGAAGCGCGAACGGGACCCAGTCGGCGTCGACGATGGCGCGCGTGGCGCCGATCGCGGCGTTCGGGATCTCGGCCGCCAGATCCTCCAGCAACTTGACGTTGGCCTTGTCTCCGAGCCCGCGTCCGCCGGCCACGATGACCGTTGCGTCTTCGAGCTTGGGACCGGTCGCGGCGACCTCGTGGCGCTCGACGCGCTTCGCGCGCTTCGCTTCTTCGGGGACGGCTACGTCAACGGCCACCACGTTCGCGCTTCCGCCGGACGGAGCCGCGTCGAGCGACTTCGGACGGACGAGCACGATCTTGGGGTCCGGACCGTTGAGCTGTGTCGTCACAATCTGCGCGCCGCCGAAGATGGCCGTCGTGGCCTTGTCGGCGCCCAGAATGTCGGCGGCGTTGGACATCACCGTCGAACCGGTCTTCGCGGCGAGCCGCGAGGCGACGTCCCGGGAGTCGTAGGTCATCGGGAAGATGACCATGTGCGGCTGGTGCTCGCCGATCAACTTGTGAAGCGTGAACGCGGCCGGCTCGGCGATGTAGTCGCTGTAGACGGCGTCGTCACTCGCGTAGACGGTTGCGGCGCCGTGCTCGCCGAACGCTGCGGCGGCAGCGGTTGCGCCCGGACCAAGTGCGACGACCGAGACTTCACCAAGCTCGCGAGCCTTCGTGAGGATCTCGAGCGTGGTCTTGAATCCGGTGGAGTCCGGCGTGACCTCTCCGTAAACCCAGATCTTCGCCATCAGATGACCTTCGCTTCCTTGAGGAAATCGGCGATCTTCGCTGCGCCGGTTCCGTCGTCCTCGAACTTCTCACCGGCACCGCGCGCGGGAGCGGGAGTGACTTCGGCGACCGTCTGCGAGGCGGTGACGTCCTCTGCCGACAGTCCGAGGTCGGCGACCTTGAGCTGCTCGACCGGCTTGGACTTCGCCTGCATGATGCCCTTGAACGTCGGGTAGCGGGGCTCGTTCACTCCTGCGGTGACGGTCACCAGCGCGGGCAGCGGGCACTCAACATCGTCGTACCCGTTCTCGGTCTGGCGCTGCACGTGAAGCTTGCCGTCGCCGATCTCGATGTGCTTGGCGAAGGTCGCCTGCGGGACGCCGAGTAGTTCGGCGATGGTGCCCGGAACGGTTCCGGTGTATCCGTCGGTGGACTCGGTCCCCGCGACGATGAGGTCGAACCCGGCGTGCTTGACCGCAGCGGCGAGCACGCGGGCAGTTGCCAGAGAATCCGCACCCGCCAGCTGATCGTCGGAGACCAAGATGCCTTTGTGCGCACCCATGGAGAGCGCGCGACGAATTGCTTCCAAGGCCTTTTCGGGGCCCATGGACACGACCGTTACTTCGCCGCCCTGCGCTTCAACGAACTTCAGCGCGGCCTCGACGCCGAACTCATCCCCGGGGTCGAGCACGTTTTGGGCGACATCGCGCTTCAGTCGCCCGTTGACGAGTTCGTACGGGTTGTTCGGGTCCGGGATCTGCTTGACCAGGACACAGATATTCATAGTGCAAGGGTTTTATCGCAGGACGCCCGGTGGGGCGAATCGACCCCCCGGGTCAGAATCAGTCCTCAGAGCGCGGCAGGGTCGGTTGCGTACGACAGCAGGCGTTCGGGCGTGATCATCGCCAAGACCTCGACCCATGGCGGCAGTGAGCCGTCGGGCGCGCGAAACGGCGCCCGGACGTCGGGGGCGGCCTCCAACGCGCGCACCAGTCGTGCCGTGCCGTCGACGATCACGACCGCGCGCTCCTGGCCGGACTCCTCCGACACGACCAGCGACGCGTGGGGATGCATCCGTAGGTTCGAGACGCGCGCGGCGGACTCCAAGGAGGCGAGCACGAAACGGGTTCCGACGAGCGCGTAGCCGACCGGTCCGGCCTGCGGGCGTCCGTCGGGACGCACCGTGGCAAGCACCGCGGTTCGGTGGCGTGAGAGGAACGCGAACAGCCCTTCGCCGTCCATGCGGTGATCCGCCGGGTAGGCTCGCCGGGTCGACTCGGAGGCGCGCGCGAGGCTGGCTTCCTGGATCCGTGCCAGGTCGTCGATTGGTGCGGCCCCCGGCCTCACTTCTTCGGCGTGAGCCCCGTCAGCTCCTGAACGGATTCCGTGGTGGCCTTCTCAGTTCCAAATGTCATGTCCGCAGTGCTCTGTTCGCGAACGCGCAACCGGTAGTCGGGCGAGAACCACGTCGTGGCGTCCTGCTTCTGATCGAAGCCCGACCCGGTCGTGTGGACGGTCGATTCGACGACGAATGTGTCCACTGCGACCCCGCCGATCGTGCGCTTTTCTGTGCGCACGATCTCTGCAGTCATTTCGGTTGTGGTTCCCTGGCATGTGGCCTTCGACGCCCACTTCGCTCCCACCTTCAGCGGGAGCGGCAGCGTCTTGAGCGGAGGCTGCAGTGCGCACGTGTAGTTGTTGGTGACGACCTGCTCGATGTAGATGCCGTCCGCGGCGAACAGATACGTGATGTCCGAGCTGCCGCCTTCGGCTGCGACGTGGTGGACCTGGCGCTTTGCGCCACCGTCGGCGAGCGTTGCCGGATCTATCTTCAGCGTCGCCTCGTCGGGCAAAGGCTGGGTCTTTCCCTGCGACGTCACGGTTCCCTTGACCGTGTACGTGTAGGTGCCGGAGGCCGGCGGGTCGCTCGGTGAAGCCTTTCCGGGCGGCGGTGCCGGCGGGGCCGGAGTTCCTTTGGGTGTCGTCGCGGCGGTTGCGGTCGCGCGCTGACTCTGGACGGCCTCGGCCTGCTTGGAAGCTTTGGCTGCGGCGCTGGCTCCGGCGGAACCACTCATCAGACTGGCCGCGGGTACCGGGCTGGACTTGGGGCCGGCTGCGGAGCCGGTTTGCTTGGAGCCACCGCACGACGTGGTCACGAACATGAGCGCGACGAGTGCGGCGAGGATTTGGGAAAGCCTGCGTGAGTTCACAAAAAGCGAAGGTACCCCTCGGCGTGGAGCGCGGCAAACTCACCCCCCGTGTTTGCCCGAGGGCGAGGCCTGCGTGCAGGATGCCGCGCATGACCCAGATCATTGAAGGGCACGGCGGGCATCACGTCGCCGAAGCGCTGCGCGCGCACGGCGTTGATCGCATATACACGCTTTCGGGCGGACACATCTTCCCCATCTACGACGGGCTTCACCGGCGCGGGATGCGGATCGTGGATGTTCGTCACGAACTTGCCGCCGGCTTCGCGGCCGAGGCGCACGGAAAACTCACGCGCGCCCCGGGTGTTGCGGCACTGACCGCCGGACCCGGCGTCGTCAACGGGATGAACGCCATCGTTTCCGCGAGCTTCAACGGATCGCCGCTGGTCGTGCTCGGGGGACGTGCGCCCCAAGTGCGATGGGGTCAAGGCAGTCTGCAAGAGATGGATCACACGCCGCTGCTTGCGCCGGTGACCAAGCGCTCCGAGACGGTATTCGACACCGCCGAAATCGGCGCGCGCACGTCGGCGGCGCTGGATTCGGCCGGTCTCCGTCATCGTGGGCCGGTGTTCTGCGACTTCCCGATGGACGTGCTCTTCATGGAGGCCTCCGTTTCGGCGCCGGTGCCCGCCGCGGTCGAAGATGCAAGCCTGGACGGAGATCCCCAACTCGCAGCGCGTCTTCTGTCCGCGGCGGAGCGGCCGGTTTTGCTGCTGGGTTCGGACGTGTGGGCCGACGGAGCAGAGGTCGCCGCGCGCGCGCTGGTCGAGTCGGCGCGCCTTCCGGTGTTCGCAAACGGTATGGGGCGCGGGATTCTGCCGGCCGATCACGCGCTTGCGTTCTCGGCGGCGCGCGGGCACGCGTTCGCGACGGCCGACCTGGTGATCGTCGTGGGTACGCGCTTGGACTTCCGCATTGCGTTCGGTAAGTTCGGCGACGCGAAGGTGATTCACGTCGTGGACGATCCCTCGCAAGTGGGCCATCATGCGGCCCCGTCGGCGTGGATTGCCGGGCCGATCGCCGCGGGACTCGATGCGCTCGCCGGCGCAGGGGCGCGCGTGAGCGAGGACTGGGTCGGGCAGCTGCGCGCGGTTGAGACATCGAAGCGAGAGTCCTTCGCAAGCGACCTTGCGAGCACGGCTGCTCCGCTTCATCCGGCGCGCGTCTACGGCGAACTGGTTCCGCGCCTGGCGCGCGACGGCATTGTGATCGCCGACGGCGGCGACTTCGCGTCGTATGCAGGCAAGTTCGTAGATGTGTTTGAGCCCGGCGGCTGGCTCGATCCCGGGCCGTACGGTTGTCTAGGGATCTCCGCCGGCTACGCGCTCGCGGCGGGACTGCTGTACCCGGGACGCCAGATCGTCGTGTTGCTGGGAGACGGAGCTGCGGGGTTCAGCCTTGGGGACTGGGACACGCTCGTTCGTTTCGGCGTCGACGTGACGCTGGTGTGCGGTAACAACGGGATCTGGGGGCTCGAGAAGCACCCGATGCAGTTCCTGTATGGATACGACGTCGCCGCGGAGTTGCGGCCCGAGACCCGCTATGACGAGGTCATGCGCGCGTTCGGTGGTCACGGCGAGTTCGTAAGGGAACCCGCGGAACTCGGACCCGCACTTGAACGCGCGCTCGCGACGCCGGGTCCGAGCCTGGTCAACGTCATCACCGACCCCGCGATCGCCTACCCGCGGACCTCACTGCTGGCCTGAGCGGCGCGCGGCGGTTCGCGTCGCAATCCGCGCGGGTTTGTCTTTGCGGGAGGCCGAGCCCGGCGCGGCGCGCGCTTCTATACTCGAACCATGTTCCCTGGTGCCCACGGCGGGCGAATGCTGCTGCGCGGATCCGACGACAGCGTAAAGAGCCACAAGCTCGTTCCCGGAACCATCCCGCGCGCGCTGCGTCTCGCGGCGCGGTACCGGGCGGCCATCGGCGCCTATCTCGGGGTGGTTGTGGTGTCGGCGTTGCTCGCGGCCGTACCGCCGCTGCTGATGCGCGCGCTGATCGACCGCGCGATTCTTCTTGGGAACGTGCGGTTGGTGTACATCCTCGCCGGGGCCGGTGTCGGTGTTGCCGCGGCGCAGGCGGGCGCCAGCCTCGCGGGACGGTGGCTGGCGTCGCGGGTCGGCGAAGGACTCATCTTCGATCTTCGTGTGAAGCTCTTTGATCACGTGCAGCGGATGCCGCTCGCGTTCTTTACGCGTACGCAAACCGGGGCGTTGATTAGCCGGATGAACAGCGATGTGGTCGGCGCTCAATCCGCAGTGACCGGGACGCTTGGAACCGTGGTGCAAAACGTGGTGAACCTCGTGACGACGATTTCGATTATGGCCACACTCGAGTGGCGCTTGACGCTGCTCGCCTTGGCCGTGCTGCCGCTGTTCCTGCTGCCCACCAAGCGGGTCGGACGCCGCCTTCAGCGGGTAACTCGCGAACAGATGGGGCTTAACGCAGAGATGAACGGCATGATGCAGGAGCGGTTCAACGTCTCGGGCGCAATGCTGTCGAAGCTCTACGGACGACCCGACGACGAGCGCACGGTATTCGCCGCCCGGGCAGGCCGCGTGCGCGATATCGGAGTGAAGATCGCGGTCTACGCGCGCACGTTGTTCGTTACGCTCGGCGTGGTTGCCGGCGTCGGCGCTGCGGTGGTCTACGGAGTCGGAGGGCGGCTCGCCATCAACGGAGATATCTCGACCGGCACGGTCGTTGCGTTCATCGCTTACGTTGGCGCGCTGTACGGACCGCTCACCATGTTGACGAACGCGCGCGTGGATCTCATGACGTCGTTCGTCAGTTTCGAGCGGGTCTTCGAGGTGCTCGACTTGCCGCCGTCGATTGCCGATCGAGACGGAGCCGTTGCGCTCGAGGCGGCGCGCGGCCGGATCGAGTTCCGCGATGTGCGATTCCGCTACCCGCGCGCGCGGGACGTGTCGATTGCATCCCTGGAAACCGTGGGGAACTTCGACGAGGAGACGGATCCGGTTGAGGTGCTCTCGGGTGTCTCGTTTGTGGCCGAGCCGGGAATGACGGTGGCCCTTGTCGGTCCGTCCGGGGCCGGCAAGACGACCATTTCGGCGCTCATTCCGCGGCTGTACGACGCAACCGCGGGCGCGGTGCTCATCGACGGCCTCGACGTGCGGGACTTGACGCTGGCGAGTTTGCGCGCGCACATCGGGGTCGTGAGCCAAGACCCGCACTTGTTCCACGACACCGTACGCAGCAACCTGTTGTTCGCGCGCCCCGATGCCGGCGAAGAGGCATTGGTCGAGGCGTGCCGGGCCGCGCAGATCTACCACGTGATCGCTGCGTTGTCCGACGGATTCGACACCGTCGTAGGAGAGCGTGGTTACCGGCTTTCGGGTGGGGAGAAGCAACGCCTCGCGATCGCGCGCGTTCTTCTCAAGGCGCCGCCGATCGTGATTCTGGACGAGGCGACGTCGCATTTGGATTCGGAGTCCGAGGTGCTTATCCAGCGCGCGCTCGACGCGGCGCTCTCGGGGCGGACCTCAGTTGTGATCGCGCACCGTTTGTCCACGATCGTCAATGCCGACATGATCTTGGTCGTGGAGGAAGGACGCATCGTGCAGCAGGGTCGCCATGCGGATCTGGTGGGAGTGCCGGGAACCTACGCGGACCTGTACCTGACGCAATTCGCGCCCGCTGCCGGCGACTAGATGTCGCTCTGCGCCCACACGACGCCGTAGCGTCCGCCGAACTGCTCTGAGGTGCACGGCCAACTGCCCGTGTAGCTCCAGCACGAGACGCTGACTCCGACCCGATCCCCCGGACGCGTTGGGAGGGATCCGTTCGTGGGCTCGCCCTGCACCGGGCGCCGCACGATGTCCGCCCAGGTTTGCCCGCCGTCTCTGGAGACGGAGATCACAAACGGATTCGTGGTTGCCGCGACGTAGAAACCGGGGCCGCTGGCCGTGTAGTAGCAGTCGTGCGGCCGGATGCTGGCGATCGGCCCGTGGGTTCCCACGGCAACGCAGCCATCGTCGAAATCGGCGGCGGCAGTGCCGGGCACGACGGCGATGCTTGCCGCGACGGTAATCGCGAGCAGCACGGATGCGGCGGCGCTCCTTTTCATCGCGGACAGGTTTCTCCGCGCGCGAAGGCTCCTCCTTGAGTTCTTACGGGGGTCTGCCGCAACGTCCCGAAACGTTCCGTTCGCTTTCATCCCGATACGCGACGTCGGCGCTCTTTGCGCCGCCTACAAATCGATGACGTGACCCTCGGCTGCCGCGCGCACCGGCAGGGCGCCGGTGGAGTACTTTTGAACGAGGGCGTCGATCTCGTCGTCGGTGCGTTCGGGGTCGTGGTGGAACAGCAGCAGTTCGCGCGCGCCGCACGCCTCCGCCAGTCCGACCGCGTACTCGATCGTGGCGTGCCCCAGATGCGCGCGCGCGTTGAACTCCTCCTGGGTGTACTGCGCGTCGTGGATGAGCAGGTCTACTCCGTCGGCAAGTTCACGCGCCGTCTCGTGGAACTCCGCGACTTCGCCCGGCGCGCGCGCCGGCCAGTGATCGGACATGTACGCAACGGATGTCGCGTTGTCGGAGATGCGGAACCCGTAGGTCCGCGTCATCTTGTGCGGGATGTCGCGGGCGAGCACCCGGAAGCCTTCGATGTCGTGCTTCCCCGGCTCCAAGCCCGCAACCGACCAGTCACCGCGCAGATCCTCCAAGCGAACGGGGAAGTGCGGTGGCCCGAGCGCGCGCGCCATTACCTCCGACGCGTCGCCTTGCTCGGGGATCAAGACGTCAACGCGCGCGCCGTCTTGATCGCCCGAGGCGAAGAACGGCAGGCCGTGGGTGTGGTCCCAGTGCAGGTGTCCGAGCAAGATCGTTCCGCGGAACGCGCGACGGTCCAGGATCTTGCTCAGGCGCCGCAGGCCGGTGCCGCCGTCGACCACCAATGTGGGGTCTGCGTCACCGTGGGCGAACGCTACGCACGAGGTGTTGCCGCCGTAGCGATCAAACTCGGCTCCCGTCGCAGGAGTCGAGCCGCGAACACCGCACAGCAGCAGTCTCACCCCGCGAGTGTATCCGCAGCCCCCCGCTGCGCCGCCAGTTGGAGCCTCACTCTTGCCGCGCGTAGCGCTCTTCGGAGAAGGGGTGGGCGTCGCTGTGGTAACCGCGGATCTCCCAAAAACCGCGCGTGTCGTGGTCCAGGAACTCCACCGCGCTCGCCCACTTCACGCTCTTCCACGCGTAGCGTTTGGGGACGACCAAGCGCATTGGTCCGCCGTGTTCGAACTCCAGCGGCTCTCCGTCGTGCGCCCATGCGAACAGCACGTCGTCGTCCATCAGTGCGTCGAGCGGGAGATTCGCCGAGTACCCGTGCGGAGCGTGCACCAAGGCGTGTGTCGCCGACGGACGGACGCGCGCGCGCCGGGCAATCTCGCGAAAAAGCACTCCCTCCCACGCGTTGTCGAGCTTGGACCAACCGGTGACGCAGTGGAAGTCGGCGGTGAGCCCGGTGGCCGGAAGCGCGCGAAACTCATCCCAGGTCCACTCGGCGGTTTCCGCAACGTCGCCGAAGGCGCGGAACCGCCACGTCGCGGGATCGAAGCGGGGAACCGGTCCCTCGTGGAGCAGTGGCCAGCCTCGCGCGAGGCGCTGTCCGGGGGGAAGTCGATCGGCCACGAATCCAGCTTACTGATTACGATGTAACCCCACCTGAGGTTCGTTGCCAGGCGGAGTGCGCGGGATCAGGGGTGCGTTCCGCAGTGGCGCGCGTGTAGTCACCAAGAAGCGCGTAGTCACCAAAAAGGGATTCTCCGGAACACATCGAAGCTCTACCCGAGCCTGCGAGCGGGAGGGAGCCCATGATTCGTCGGTGTGTCGTTGCTGTTGCCTTGGTGGGGTTGATCGCGGCGCCGGGTGTTGGGCGCGCGCAAACGTGGAGCCCGCGCGACGCGGATTTCCCCCAGGTTGCGATTGAGCGTGACGTTCGGGTGACGATGTCCGACGGTGTGCGTTTGGCCGTGGACGTGTTGCGTCCGGCCGGCGACGACGGGACGGCGGCGCCGGGGCGGTTCCCCGTGCTCGTCACGCAGACTCCATACAACAAGGCTGCTCCGCAGTTGAACTTCCGCAGCGACTACTTGATCACGCGCGGTTACGTCCAAGTGATTGCCGACGTCCGCGGCACCGGCGCGTCTGAGGGAATGTGGGATTCGTTCGGAACGCGCGAGCAAATCGACGGTAAGGAGATCGTCGAGTGGGCGGCCTCGCGCGAATGGTCCGACGGTAACGTCGGGCTGCACGGGACGTCCTACGGCGCGATCAACCAGATCCTCACCGCCGCGCAGCATCCTGAGGGCCTGCGTGCGATCTTCCCGGTTGTTCCCGCGGGAGACGTCTACCGGGACATCGTCGGTTCGGGCGGAGAGACAAACACGAGTTTCATCCCGATGTGGCTCGGCCTCGTGACCGCTCTCGGTCTGTTGCCGCCTACCTACACCGGGAATGACCCCGTCGGCGCGGTGAACGCGGTGGTTTCGCACGCGGCCGGCGCTGTTGGGTTCCAGACGACCATGCTTGCGAACGCAACGTCGGGGGGCGACAACTCCTACGACGGTCCGTTCTACCGCGAACGCTCGCCGCTGGAGGTAATCGATCGAGTGGACGTCCCGACGTTCGTCGTCGGAGGCTGGTTCGACCTGTTCCAGCGCGGAGAACCAATGCTCTATGAACGTCTGGCGGCTAACGGAATCCCGACCCGGTTGCTGATGGGCCCCTGGTATCACGTCACCGCAGGCATGGGTGAAGGGCTGCCGGCCGACGGGGTGCCGGTTCTGCCGGAGTTGGAGCTTCGCTGGTTCGACCACTACGTCCGCGGGGTTGCAGACGATGACCTGGACGTCGACGTGGCTCCTGTGACGTACTACCGTCTCGGCTCGGGGCACTGGACAACAACGGAATCGTGGCCACCGCCCGGCGTCGTCTACGACGAGCGTTTCTTGTCCGGACCGGGTATGGCTCCCGTTTCGACCGGCACGCTCGCGGAGTCCGCGCCTGCGGCGCAGGATCCCGACACGCTGGTGTGGCAACCCGCTTCGGGGACCTGCACGCGGTCCATCGCACAGTGGACGGCAGCCGGCGTGAACCAAGGATGCGAAGCAGACCAGCGCACGAACGACGCGGTGAACTCGCTCGTATACGACATGCCGGTGGCGACCGATACCGTGCTTGCCGGACCGGTGGCCGCGCGCCTGTTTGCTTCGACCAACGGCCGGGACGCTTTCATCACCGCGCGCCTCGCCGACGTGAGCCCCGATGGGGCGGTCACGCAGATCAGCGCGGGGTGGAACCTGCTTTCGTTGCGCGCGCTTGACGAGTCCAAGACGACGGTTCGGAACGGGCTGACGGTGCGTCCGTATCACCCGTTCACGCGCGCCTCGGTACTGCCGGTCGAAGACGGCGTCCTGAACGAGTTGTGGGTTGAGATCTTCCCCACCGGCGCGCTCATCAAGGCCGGGCACAAACTGCGCTTCTCTGTTCAGGCGTCCGACACCCCGCACTTGAGTCCCTCGGTGCCGACCGAGGCGAACTTGGCAGGCAGCGTGTTGCAGTTACACCACAGCGCGGAGTATCCCTCGGCAGTCGTGCTTCCATTCCAGACTTCGGGTCCGTAGCCTGAAGGAATGCCGAAACTGGTTGTGAAGCCTGTCGTCGCCGAGCTGTGGGTCGACTTGGAGCGGCTGTTCGGTCCGAGCGGCGCGTGCTCGGGATGCTGGTGCATGTGGTGGCGCATCACCGCGGCGGAGTTCTCGCGCGACGCCGGCGCTGCAAACCGTGCCGCGTTCCGAGACATCGTGCGCTCGGGTGCCGTGCCCGGCTTGCTCGCCTATTCCGGCGACACGCCGGTGGGGTGGGTGTGCGTTGCTCCGCGCACCGAGTTCCCACGTATTGAGCGCTCACCGAAACTGCGTCCGGTGGACGACACGCCGGTGTGGTCGATCGTGTGCTTCTTTGTGGATCGCGCGCACCGCGGCGAGAACGTCGCCGCGCGCCTGTTGCGCGAGGCGGTGCGCTGGGCTGCGTCCAACGGCGCGCGCGTCGTCGAGGGGTACCCCGTTGATCCGGGCAAGTCCGCGGCGTCGTCGTTCACCGGCGTCACGCCGATGTTCGAAGCGGCCGGGTTCCGTGAAGTCGAACGGCGCGGGGGCCGTCCGATCATGCGCAAGAAAGTAAGCGCGCGCCGCTAGCAGTCGGTTCCGACCCAGGCTTCGCCGTCTTCGAAGATCTCTTTCTTCCAGACGGCGACTTCGGCTTTGATGGTGTCGATCAGCCATCGCGCGGCTTCGAAGGCCTCGGGACGATGCGGCGCCGCGGCGGCGACGACCACGCTCGGCTCTCCGACTTCGCAGGTACCTGTGCGGTGTACCGCGAGCACGCCGCCGAGTTCCCATCGCTCGGCCGCTTCTTCCGCAATCGCACGCAGCTGCTTTTCGGCGCGCTCGGTGTAAGCCTCGTATTCGAGGCGAACCACGACGCGGCCGTGGTTGGGGGAGCGCGTGGTGCCTTCGAAGGCGACCAGGCCTCCGCACTCGGGGCGCCGAATACCGGCGACGAGTCCCGCCACGTCGAGCGGAGTTTCGAACAGTCCGGTCACGATGATCACTTGGTCATCAACTCCACGGCGTGAGGCAGGATCGCGATCACTGCTTCGAGTGATTCGGCGGCGGCTTTGGGCGAACCCGGCAGATTCACGATGAGCGCGCGCCCGCGTGTCCCCGCCACCTGGCGCGCGAGCGCGGCAAAGGGTGTGATCTCCAGACCGCGCGCGCGCATCAACTCGACGATCCCGGGGGCTTCGCGTTCGATCACGTCGCGGGTCGCTTCGGGCGTGACGTCGCGGGGAGCGAGTCCGGTGCCGCCTGTCGTCAGGATCACATCGGCGATCCCGTTGTCGGCCCAGTCTCGCAACTGCCTTGCGATCTCGTTGCGCTCGTCGGGGACCAGTGCGCGCGCGGTGATCTCGGCACCTGCCGCGCGCGCGACTCGTTCGACCTCGGGGCCGGCGAGATCTTCGTAGGTTCCGGCCGACGCGCGGTCGCTGACCGTGAGAACCGCGACTCTCACTCGTACACCACGCTTCCCGACTTCCCGCCCGACTTCGAGATCAAGCGCAAGTTCTCGATGTGGATGCGCGGGTCTTCAGCCTTTCCGAAGTCGTAGAGCGTCAGCGCGGCGACCGAGCACGCCGTTAGCGCCTCGACTTCAAAGCCGGTTCGGTCGCGGCCTCGAATAGTCGCGCGCACCTCGATGGAGTCGTTTCCTGACGCCGCGATGGTCACGTCGGCGAACGTAGTCCGCACCGGGTGGCAAAGCGGGATTAGGTCTGGCACGCGCTTGGCGGCGAGGATGCCTGCGACTTTTGCCGGCCCGACCGCATCTCCTTTCGGCGTTTGTGCGCCGAGCAAGTGATCCCTAGTTTCGGGCGAGCACACCACCAGACACGCCGCGATTGCTTCGCGCAGGGTCTCGTCCTTGTCTGCGACGTCCATCATTTGGAAGTCCTCGCCGCCCGACACCGGGGGCAGCAGCGCGATCTCGTCGTTCTCGGCGAGCGGGAGCGACCACGCTCGATCGCGCGGAACGGTCTGGTCGCCGTGCACTACGGTGCAGATCTCAAGGATCTTCGTGAATCGGTCCCCGTAGCGTTCCGACGCGATCTTGAGTGCTTCGCCGACGGTGGACGCATCCACGGTCGTCGAGCGCGCGCCGGCCGCGTCGCGCAGCGCTGCGAAGAACAACAAAGTGGCCATCAGATCATCTCCACTGTCACCTCGGCGCCGGCCTCAAGGCCGCCCGGCGGAACGATCGCGAACCCGTCGGCGGGGATCAGGTTCGACAAAACCACGCTGGACTGGCGCGGAAGTGGCGTAGCCGTTTCACCGTCGAGGGTCACGCGTGTGAAAAGCGTGCGGTTTGGAGTTCCCTTGACGGCTTCGCCCAGGCGCGCGCGCACCGAGCGAGGTTCGCGCGGCAGGCCTCCCATCACCCGAAGGGCGCGCGCCAGGAAGATGTGCGCCGTGACGAAGGCCGATCCCGGGTTGCCGGGAAGCCCGAGTACGGAGGTGTTGCCGATGCGTCCGAAGGCGACCGGCTTGCCGGGCTTGATCGCCGCGCGCCACATGTGCAGCCCGCCTTCGCGTTCGAGCACCAGACGGATCCAGTCATGCTCGCCGACGCTCGCGCCGCCGGTCGTCACGATCAGGTCCACCGACGGGGCAATCTCGGAGAGCCACTTCGCGATCGCGTCGGGTTCGTCTCCGATCATCGCCTCGGCGATGACGTCGGCGCCGTTCTCTTCGCAGACGCCGCGCAGGTGTGCGCGATTGGACTCGAAGATCTGGCCGGGCCGCAAGATCCCGCCCGGCTCCACGAGTTCGTCGCCGGTGGACAAGATCGCGATTCGCGGACGCGGATGCACGCGAACTTGCGTGCGCCCGAGGGACGCCAGCACGCCCAGGTGCACTGCGCGCAGTCGCGTCCCGGCACCGAAGATCTCGGTGCCGGCTTTGACGTCTTCGCCGCGCGGACGAACGTGTTTGCCCGCCGCTGTGCTCACGAGCACCGCGACCGCGTCTTCGTGCGCCTCGGTGTTCTCCCACGGAACCACCGCGTCGGCACCGGGTGGTATGGGAGCCCCCGTCATGATCTTGGCGGCGGTTCCGGTCGTCACCGTTCGGGTCGGAGCAGTACCGGCAGGGAGGTCGTCGACCAAGCGCAGCACGACCGGCAGATCTGCGTGCGTGTCGGCTGCAATCACCGCGTAGCCGTCCATTGCAGAGTTCTCGAAACCGGGGACGTCCGTGTCCGCGACGAGTGGTTCGGACGCGACCAGCCCGAGGGCGGCACGTACGGCCACCTCGCGCGGTTCCAGCGGGCCGAAGAAGGAAAGTATCTTCTCCACGGCTTCCTCGTAGGGAATCAGCGGGTGCGCGAGTTCTTCGGGGGTGACCGTGCGTTTGCTCATCGCGTGCCCCCGGCCGCATAACATGGGTCCGCAACTGCGTGGAAGTGGGCGATTTCGTGGAGCGAATACATCCAGCGGGTCTCCTTCTGACCGGAGGCGCGTCTCGCCGCATGCGGCGGGACAAGGCAACCATTGAGGTTGGCGGCATTCCCCTCGCCGTGCGGGTGGCGCGCGCGCTCGCGCAGGTAGCCTACCCGGTCCTCGCCGTCGGCAACGAGGCCGAAACGGGATTGCCGGTCGTAGACGATCCGCGCGAGGGGCCTCTGGTCGCCTTCGTCGCCGGGGCGGCCGAGTTGCGCGCGCGCGGGCACGACGGGCCCATCCTTCTGGTCGCCTGCGATCTCCCCCTGATTGAGGCGGCGCTGCTGGAATTCGTGGCAGGTTCGCTGGGCGATGCGGACGTCGCATTGCCGGTGCTCGATGATCGCGACCAGCAGTTGTGCGCGTGCTACTCGCAACGCGCGGCGGTGCGCGCGGCGGAGTTGGTGGCAGAGGGCGCGCGCGCGATGCGCGACTTGCTCGACGTTGTGGAAGTGCGACGTCTGGGCGAAGGGCAGTGGACGAAGGCGGCCCCGGCGATTGTTCTGTGGGACGTGGACGACCCCGAGGATCTGGAGGCTATCCGCCGATCCCAGACATTGGGCGAGACGGACGGACGAAGTCCGGATCGTTGATTTTGTGGCCGGCCCACTTGCCCGCCACGCTCGCACGGATGGCTTCCACGATGTCCTTGTCGCTCGCGCCGCCGCGAAGCAGCGCGCGCAGGTCGGTCTCCTCAAGTGCGAACAAACAGGTGCGCAGCTGACCGTCGGAAGTGATGCGCACCCGGTTGCACGCCTCGCAGAACGGGTCGGTCACCGAGGAAATCACGCCGATCGCGCCCGGTGCTGCGTCCGCGAAGCGCCACATGGTTGCCGGTTCGGGACCGTGCCGGATCGGCTCCAGCGGGTAGGCGCGCGCGACGATTTCGAGAACTTCCTTCGAGGGGACGACGGTCTCGCGATTCCAGCGCTCTTCGGGATCCAGCGGCATGTACTCGATGAAGCGCACTTCGTAGCCGGTCGTTCTGGAGAACTTGGCGAAGTCGATGATTTCGTCGTCGTTGGTTCCGCGGATAACGACGCAGTTGAGTTTTATCGGGTGCATGCCGGCGGCTTCGGCCGCGCGCAGGCCCTCCATCACCTGTTCAAGCGCATCGCGGCGAGTCATTTCGGCGAAGCGGTGGCGCATGAGCGAGTCCACGCTGACGTTGATGCGGTGCAAACCGGCGCGCGCCAGTTCGGGTGCGCGCTCGGCCAGCAGAACTCCGTTGGTGGACAGCGCCAGTTCTGGAACGCCGCGCGCCGTAAGCATCTGCACCAGGTCGGCCAAGTCGGTTCGCACAAGCGGCTCGCCGCCGGTCAGGCGAACGGTGCGCGCGCCCAGTTCCATGAACAGCCCGACGAGCCGGTCGATCTCTTCGAAGGTCAGGATGTCGTGGCGCGGCAACCACGGAACGCCCTCCGCCGGCATGCAGTAGGTGCAGCGGAAGTTGCAGCGGTCGGTGACCGAGACCCGCAGATCGTCGGCCACCCGTCCGAAGGAGTCGATGAGCGGGGCGGCCACGGTGCGTCGAGTATAGGCTCCCCGCATGCGCCGTTGCACCGCCCTGCTGTTTGTATGCCTTGTCGCCGCCGCCGCTGTTGCCGCCGCCTGGCCGCCGCGCGCTGCGCGCGCGGCGGCTCCCGGGCGGCTCCTGGTCGTCGTCCTGGTAGAGGGGGCCTCTCCTGCGGACTGGCTCGGCGAGCCTTCGCTGGCCGCGCTGGTTCGCGACGGGTCGGCTGCGCTGCTGGGCACGCGCGGCGGATCGGACGAAACGGAACTCGACCGGGTGCGCGCGACGGCTTACGCGACGTTCGGCGCCGGGGGGCGCGCGCCTGCAGATGCGGTTGGGTTCGAACTGGCGACCGCGCTTCGCAGGGCCGGCGTGGGCGTCGAAGTCGACCGGTCTCTCCGAGCCTTTCTCGGCGACGGCGGTGTGGGGTCGGGTGAGGGTGTTGTTCGGTTCCTGCGCGTGTCGGGTGAAACACCCGCTGAGCTTGCCGCCGCCGGCGCGCGGGTGGCCGACGAGCGGCGCGCGCTTAACGGCGGTGACGTGTTGATCGCCTTGTCCCCGTTCCCGTCGGACCTTCGGCAGCAAGAGCGAACTTACCTTGGGCTCTTGGTGCAGGTAGGTCCTCGTATCCCCTCGGGACTGCTGTACAGCCCGAGCACTCGGCGCGCCGGCTTGGCGACTCTGGCCGACGTCGCGCCGCACATCCTCGAGTTGATGGGCGCAGACGTACCGCGGGAGATGACCGGGCGCGCGCTTGGCTGGGAGGAGGCGTCCGACCCTCCCGGCCGGCTCGCCGCGCTCGAGTCCGGTCTGGTTCGCGCCGCTCACTCTCGGATCATCGTCGTGCGCGCGCTGATGATCGGAAGCATGTCGTTGCTGGGCCTGCTGGCCCTTGCGTTCGTTTTCGGCATCCTCGACCGGCGGCCCGGGTTGCGCGTACCGGCTGCGGTCGCCGTGTGCATTCCGTGCGCACTGCCGCTTGCGTTGCTGATCGAGCCGGTGCTGCCGACCGGTCGACCGGCCGTCATGGCTTTGTGGAGCGCTGCGATCGCGCTTGCAGCGGCGGTGCTGGGGGTGGGGTTCTTCGGTGCCGTGCGCGGACTCGCTGTGATCGGCGGCGTCACGTCCGTAGCCGTGCTGGCCGACCTCGTTGCCGGTAGTCCGCTGGCCTCGCGCTCTCCGTTGTCGTACTTGCTCGCGCAGGGTGCGCGATTCTACGGAATCGGCAACGAATTCATGGGAGTCGTGATCGGCGGCGCACTCGTTGCGGCGGCCGCCGGCATGAGTCGTTCCAGCGCGAATCGCAGGATCCCCTTCGGCATCGCTGCGCTGCTCGCCGCCGGAATTGCCGTGATGGGCGCGCCGGCGCTCGGCGCGAAGTTCGGAGCCACGCTTACTGCGATTCCCGCATTGGGGATTCTGGTGGCACACGCCTCCGGGCGGAGAATCGATTTCCGGATGGGGGCCGCGATTGCCGCAGTGACGGCCGCATCTACGGGGGCGGTGTTCGGTGCGGACAAACTCCGCGGCGAGCAGGCCCGTTCACACATCGGCTCGGCCGTCCGAGCCGCCGAAGGATCGGTTATTGCGCGCAAGCTCGCCGCCGCGCGCACGCTCATCGCGTTCTCGATTTGGATGAAGGCCTTGCTGGTGTTCGGGGCAGTTGCGGCGATCTTGGCCTGGAAGCGCCGGGACGACCTTGCGCGCGCGCTGGATGCACGTCCGGCGTTCGGTGGGGCCTTCAAAGGCGGCGTCGTCGGAATCGTCGCGGCGGTGTTGTTCAACGACGCCGGCATGACGGCGGCGGCGATCATCGCGATGTTTCTGACGTCGGCGGTGGTCGCGCTTCTGCTCGAGCAGCCTCCGCCGACACCGCCCGGACACCCGTTGCGCACGCTGGACAACTCCGCCACGCGGTAGGCCGGGCGTCGCTCGCAGTAGCCTAAGGGCATGAGACCGTTCCTTGTTGCGGGTGAATGGCGCACCGGCGCCGCATCCCTGCCCGTCACCAACCCGTATACCGGCGAGACGATCGACGACGTCGCGGTGCCTCAGTGGAGTGATGTCGATGACGCGCTGAGCGCAGCGGTGCGCGCGTTCGAACGAACGCGGACCCAGAGCGCCGGGCAGCGCGCGCGCATGCTCGCCCGCGCGGCCGTCGCGATCACGTCTCGGCGAGCCGAGCTCACCGAGATCATCGTGCGCGAGGGCGGCAAGCCGTGGAAGTTCGCGTCCGCGGAGGTCGATCGAGCCGTATCCACGATGACCTTTTCAGCAGAGGAGGCCAAGCGGCTCGACGGGGAGCTGGTCCGCCTCGACACCGACCTCCCGGGGCGCTTGGGAATCGCGCGGCGCTTTCCCATCGGCCCTGTTCTTGGCATCGCTCCCTTCAACTTCCCCCTGAACCTGGTCGCGCACAAGGTGGGACCCGCGCTCGGCGTGGGGAATCCGATTGTGGTCAAGCCGGCTCCGGCGACTCCGCTGAGTTCGCTGGCGCTGGCCGAGATCCTCCTGGAGGCCGGCGTCGGCGATGCGCTGTCGGTTTTGGTTGCCTCCAACGTGGACTCCGAGCGTGCGGCGCGCGATGACCGTGTCGCGATGCTGACCTTCACCGGGTCTACCGCCGTCGGCTGGCATCTGAAGTCGGTCGCGCCTCGAAAGCGTGTGACGCTCGAACTTGGAGGAAACGCGGCGGCCATCGTCGAGCCCGACGCCGACCTCGAGCATGCGGCCGCGCGCATCGCCTTCGGTGGGTTCTACCAAGCCGGACAGTCTTGCGTTGCGGTGCAGCGCGTCCTCGTTCACGAGAACGTTGCCGGAAGGTTCATGGATGAGTTGGTGGCGCATGTCGAGGCATTGCGGACCGGAGACCCCATGGATCCGGCGACCGACGTCGGACCGTTGATCGACGCGCGCGCGCTTGAGCGTGTCGACGCCTGGGTCGGGGAGGCGATCGCCGGGGGCGCGCGCGTAGTCTGCGGAGGCCGTCGCGTCGATCCGTGTTACTTGCCCACGGTGCTGATCGATGTCCGTCCCGAGATGAAGGTTTCGTGCGACGAAGTGTTCGGTCCGGTGGTCACGCTGCAGACCTACTCGGACTTCGACGAGGCGATCTCCATCACCAACGATTCGCCGTTCGGACTTCAGGCGGGGTTGTTCACGAACGACCTCCGGAAGGTGTTTCGAGCGCACCGCGAAATCCGCGTCGGTGGGTTGATTCACAACGACGTGTCGGCCTGGCGCTCTGATCAGATGCCCTACGGCGGCGTAAAGGCCTCGGGCGAAGGCAGGGAAGGTCCTCGCTACGCCATGGAGGAGATGACCGAGTTGAGGCTGCTTGTCTTGTCGGGGTTGGACTTGTAGTTAGTCGCTCAGACTGGGGCGGGCCACCCGGCAACCGACGGAACGCACATGTGCTTGTCCTGTGGGTGCGGTGAGCCGGAGGCGGACCACGGCGATCCCAGAAACATCACCCTTGCCGACATCGAAGAGGCCGCCTCGGCCACCGAGATCACCGCGGAGGAGGCCGCTCGGAACATCGCTGAAGCAATGAGGGCGAGGTCGTGAGATCACCGGCGGAAACGTCGCAGTCTTCGTGTCTGGTCGGAACCCCGCCGCATACCCTGTTGGTTCACTACCCGGTTGCCCTGGCGACAGTAGTGCCTGCCTTGGATCTCATGGAGCCCGTCGGGTCGGATGGCGACTCCGGCGTGATTCGAACCGCGGCGTTCGCCCCGTGGCCGGCCACCATCGCCGCGTTGGCAGCCTTCGCGGTGATGAGCGTGGGGAACTTCTTCGGCGGGGAACTCGTGTACCGGCTGGGGATGCGGGTCAAGACCGTCGAGCGCGCGGAGGAGATGCGCCGGGCTTCTTAGCGCCCTGCTGCTATCTTGGCGCTCGGTTCATGGGTAACCGCCGTCGAGACCGGGGGAGCGCAAATGGGAGTCGAGGGTCATGTCGCCGCGGGGTTCGAGGCTGTGCGAGATGCGTTCGAGACCAACTTCGACGAGCACGGTGACGTAGGCGCAGCGTTCTGTCTTCACGTCGACGGCGAGGTGGTTGTTGACCTTTGGGGCGGGACTGCAGATGTCGCGACCGAACGCCCTTGGCGCGAGGACACTCTCCAACTCGTGTTCTCTACGACAAAGGCTGCGACTGCGACGTGCGCGCTGATGCTGGTCGAGCGGGGAGAGATCGATCTCGACGCGCCGGTCGTTGAGTACTGGCCGGAGTTCGGCGGCGGCGGGAAAGAGAACATCCCCGTCCGCTACCTACTCAGCCATCGATCCGGTCTCGCGGCGCTGGAGCGGAAGATCTCCGTGCAGGAGTTGCTTGCATGGAGGGAGCCGGTGGCGATACTCGAAGCCCAGAAACCCTTGTGGGAACCGGGAACGGCACACGGTTATCACGCCTGGACCTTCGGGCATTTGGTGGGAGAACTCATTCGAAGGGTTTCGGGCCGAAGCGTCGGGCGGTTCTTCGCCGAGGAGGTTGCCGACCCGCTCGGACTTGAGTTCTGGATTGGACTGCCCGGCGAGCACGACGCGCGGGCGGCGTCGCTCATCCCCTTTGAGCTCTCTATGGACCCGGGTGTCTTCGCGACGTTGCCGGAAATCCTTCAGGAACTGGTTCGAGCGCAGGTCGATCCGGACTCGATGTTCAGCAGGTCGCTCAACATCACCAGCGACCCGATCGACTGGAACTCGGCAGAGGTCCGCGCGGCCGAAATCCCGTCGGGCAACGGCGTCGGAACCGCGCGCGCGCTCTCAAGAATGTACGCGGCGTTGATCGGAGAGGTGGACGGGACACGTCTGCTGAGCCCCTCGACCATGGACGCAGCGCGGACGACGCAAACGATGGGGCGCGACCTGACGCTCGTCGTCCCGACCAACTGGGGATTGGGCTTCCAGTTGCCGATCGTGGGTGCCCTTTTGAGCGGGACCGGTGCGTTCGGCCACGGCGGGATGGGCGGTTCTCTTGCCTTCGCAGATCCAGAGGCAGGGATTGCTTTTGCCTACGTCATGAACCGGATGATGATTCACTACGGGCCGGATCCGCGCACGGCCGGCCTGATCGAGGCGACGTTGTCCTGTCTCTGATCGATCGCAGTGGAAAGGGGAGCAATGGGCTACGACTACACCGACCGCGTTGCAATCGTGACGGGAGCTTCCAGCGGCATCGGCCGAGCAATTGCGCTCGACTTGGCCCGCCGCCGCGCTGTGGTCATTGCTATCGCGCGCCGCGCCGACATGCTCGGCGACGTGATCGCGATTTGCCGACGCAACTCCCCAGACAGCGACGGCGTTGCTGCCGACGTCTCTGATCGCGAGGCGATCGAGGAAGCGGTCGGCCGCGTATTGGAGCGTTTCGGCAAGATCGACATTGTCGTGAACAACGCAGGCATTCCGATGCGCGTGCATGCGACCCGTCTCACGGTCGAGGATGTTCGGAAGGCGATGGAAGTGAACTTCATGGGGTCTGTTTACGTCACCATGGCGGCCCTGCCTTCGATGTTGCACAGGCGCCGCGGTCACATCGTGAACGTCGCTTCTGTCGCCGGCCGAGTGGCGAGTCCTCGTGAGGCCGCCTACGCGGCTTCGAAGTTTGCTATGGCCGGCTGGAGCGAGACCCTTGCCTCAGATCTGCACAGCACCGGCGTGCGCGTTCACTCGGTTTACCCGGGGCCGATTCGCACCGAGATCTGGGACAAGATCACTGAACCTGCTGCTTACCACGGCAAGATGTACCCGCCGGAGGACGTAGCGGCGGCCGTGCGCGCTTGCATCGAGAAGGGGTATTTCGAGCGTTACGTTCCCGGCCACTTCGCCGTGATGCCGATCCTGCGCGCGCTCATGCCGCGACTGTTCCTTGCTGCGGGCGCGCGCTTTGATCGCAAGCACGCGGGGCGCTGACTTAGCGGATTCCGCTGTCGAAACTCAGATCCTGTTCGGTGTACGCGCCTTCCCTCACGACGACCGTCTCGGGGGATGGGCCGGACGGAAGCGGTGCAGAGCCTGGTTTCCTCAGGCGATACGCCCCTGGGTTGAGTGCCACGCGGAAACTTCCGTCGGCGCCGGGCCGGATGGTTGCGATCACATCGTCGCCGCGAAGAACGAGGATCGGTTCGCGGTATGGCGTGTCCGGACACGGGTTCTCTTCCGTTTGAACCGGGCACGAGGGACCCAGCAACGCGCGCCCTCGGATTCCCGAGTTCCCCGCCGGCTTGGATTCACTCGAACATGAAGCAAGGATTGCGCAAAGCAACATGCTTGCAGGAATCCACTTCCATCGATTCACGTTCACCTCCGCGCGCGACGATCGGCCTCGAATCTAATCGCATTCGGGCCGATATTGCCGCCGTTCGTTACGCGAGCGTCGGTTGCCGCTGATCACGCGTTAGCTGAACGACGGTTGCCCGCTCCTCGCGGATCAAGTCGTCCGTGCGTACTCGAACGGATTCGCGCTGGGAACCCGCCGCGAAGACGACCTGAGGGTGCGCCAGGATTTCCGCGTCCACCAAGACGGGCGCGCGCAACAAGGTGCCGAGGGGCGGAAGCGCACCGAGTTCGTAGCCGGGAAAGTCGCGTTCGACTTCTTCCTCGGTTGCCAAGTGTGCCCGCCGGTCGCCGGTTGCCTCGCGAACGAGTCGCATGTCGAGTTTGCGCGAGCCGGGGATAAGCGCCAACGCGTGTCCTCCGCGAACGTCGAGCACGAGCGTCTTGACGACATCGTCGGCTGAAACGCCGACCGCGCGCGCTTCGTCCGTCGCTGTGAACACAGGGGCGTGCGGTAATTCCTCGAAGACCACCCCGTGGTGCCGGAGGTACTCGGTTACTGCAGACATCGCCATCACCTCCTTCGCGACGTCACTCCAATCGTAACCCACCACGCAAGGGCCGGAACGGGGATTACCAGCGACCGAAGTGCGTGACGATCTGGACGGGTTTGCGGACTCGCTGCAAAGACGGTGAAGGCGTGTCCGGAGCCGGATAGCCGAATGCGAGCGCGCCGATCGGGTGATACTCCGGCGGGACTCCAAAGTCGTGCCCGAGGTCTTGTCCCCTCAAGCGGAAGAAGAGCGCGCCGAGTCCTTTGTCGACGGCCGTCAGCAGCATCAGCATGGAGGCGAAGCCGGTGTCGATGTCCCAGTACGGAACCGGCCACCGAGCGGGATCTTGGTCCGGTCCGGCCTTGTCCGATTCGGCGTAGCGAGCAAGGTAAGCCCCGCGACTCGCGAGCGGCACGATCACCAACGGCGCACGCGTTATGCCTGTATGTGGGCCGGTGCGCTCTTGCTCCGGCCAAGCCGAGTTCCAGAATCGTGCGCGATCCGCAGAGTCCTCCAGAACTAAGAACGCCCAGCCTTGGGTGAACCCGGCTGACGGTGCCCGCACAGCGTTTGCGAGGATTCGGTCTCGCGTTTCTTCGGGGATCGGCCGATCGTGGAAGTTGCGCACCATGCGCCGCTTTCGCACCACGTCCTCGAACTCCATGTCTCCTCCGGCGCCGTCCAACCACTCGGTTCAGAGCCTACGGCCTTGGTGCGGAACCCGTACGAATAGGGTGGTTTGGGCCGCCGGCGGCCGCCACCCCCCCGCGTGATCGCGGCTTGGCTTCTGGTTGTTTTCGGGGCCGGCGCAGCCATCGGAACCCGACTCGATCGAGGTCGGGTGCCTCCTCGAGAAGCGATTGACCAGCGACCGGATAAGCGCCCGACGGTCCGAATAGGCGGCATCCACAGTGTCCGATTTGTCTGTGGATTTCGTCGGTCTAAATAGGCCATCGGGCCCATGGCTGGGGCCCGGTCGGATCGTATCCTCGAAGATCCACGAGCTGAGTGCAGGGTGCTGGAGCGAAACGCGTCGCTTGGGGGTCGTGATGAAGAGCCTGCTGCAGATTCAAGAGAGCGCGTCTGCCGGAGTGTCTTCGGTTTCCGATGAGTTCTTCGAGGAGCTCGAGGACGACTTGCTCGCGCGCTCGTTCCTGTACGACAACCAGGCTGCCTACCGGGAGGGCGTCGAGGCCACTATGGCCGCGGTTCGGGCCGGACTGGCGCACGCAGGCTCCACTTGCGCCGGGGCCTGACCGAACCGGTCAGCCTGCGGAGGCGACCGCGACAAAGAACCGGCTGAGTTCCTCGATGAGTTCGTCGGTCGCCACTTTGCGCTTGCCGAGAACCTCTACCAGAACCTCGTAGGTGCCCCCAACTAGGGCCACCGCGGCGAGTCCGGGGTCCCGGTCGCTGATCAGGCCTTTTCCGGCCGCACGGCGGGCCTCGTTCTCGACGATGTGGGCGAAGCGGTGCAATGCCGGGCGCCGATGCTTTTCGAGGCGCGCGCTCACGCCGACGACTTCGACGCAAACGATGCGCGCGCGCCTGGGATCGTCGAGCATCGCGTGGACGAACGCAGCGACCCCTGCCCGCGCGCGCGCGTAGAGGTCGTCCTCGGGGGCGTCGGCGAGTGCCAGCTCAACAGCCGAGAGCGCGTCCGACAGGATCTGGTCGTAGATCACCGCGAGCAGTGTCTCGCGGTGTTTGAACTCTTCGTAGAAGTGGCGTGTGGTGACTCGGGCGGCGGCGCACAGTGCTTCGATGGAGGTGGACCCGTAGCCGTCTTTTCCGAACAGCTTCAGGCCGGCGGCCATCAGGCGGCGACGCCGTTCGGCGCTGCGCTCCTCTGATGAAAGGCCGGCGTACTGCCGACGCTGTGGCGTGGTGGTCCGCGATGTTCTCCCCATTGCTGGTTGCGACGCTACCCGGCAAGGCAGCATTTGACAAGCGTGCTTGTCAGATTGTGCAGTAGGGAATCTGACAAGGCGGCTTGTCAGATAGCTGCCGACGGCGTAGTGTGTCCGCATGTCGCGAATGGCGGGGTTGGGGAAATGGGCGGTCGCGACGCGCCGCCGCCGCAGGATGCTGGCCGCAGTTGTTGCCGTGCAGGTGCTCTTTTCGACGTGTGCCTATGGGTTCCGTTGGATTTCCGATTCGACTCCTGTGACGGCGGCGAGTGCGCTCGAGCGATACCGAGCAGCGGCCTCGGCGACTACGTCCGCGAAAGCCTCGCCCCGTGCGTCGGCGTCCCGGACGACCGCGTCGGCAACTCCAAAGCCTTTGACTTCGGCATCGCGCACCACGAAGTCCCGACGTCCGTCGCCTTCGCCGGCCGTATCTGCGAAGGGAGGCTATGCGCTGAAGGCCCCCGAGTCCGGTGTGTATTCCTGGGACACCGAGGGGTGGGAGAAGGTCGATGACTTCCCGACCCGCGAGTACCCGAGTGAATCCCAGCGAATAGTTGAGTCCTCAGGCAGATCGTGGACGAACCATCACATCTTCTCGAGCGAGCACGAGGAATGGTTTCCCCTCGCGATCTCTGAGACCGGTGTCAGGTGTTCGTACTTCCGCATGAAACTCAAGGTCGGTCCGGTCACCGAGGATGTGTTGATCGAGTTCGCGACGCCGGTCCGGTTCTCGGTGTTCCCGCAGAAGGTGGGGCAAACCTGGGAAGGGTCCTGGGAGGGGGACACTTCGGGGACCTACACGGGCAAGACCCTCGAACACTCGACTCAGCGGATAGGTTCGGAGGATGTTGAGACCTGGGCCGTCGCGATCAAGATGCAGATGGAGGGCGAGGTCTCCGGCACCGTCGACGTTCGCCTGTGGATCGCACCGAAGTATCGGTTCACAACGAAAGAGATCTACAAACTCGATCACAGCAGCGGCGGCCATCGGTATCGCACCGAATCAACTATCACGTTGCAGTCCGTCACTCCGCAGCGCTAGCCCTTCACCTCCGGCAGGAGTTGCGCTCCGATCCTCGAACGTACCTGGGGTCGGATACGCTGCGAACTTATGAGACGCATAGGGATCGTCCTCGCAACGCTCGCGCTCGCCGCCTCGGCATGCAGCGCCCGAACCCCGAACGCGCAGCCTTCTGGAACTACTTCCGCGGAGCCCACAGCGAGCCCTGCGACGTTCGCTCATCAGGTGTGGTTCAACGATGCCGACGGGAAATTGTTGTTGGGGTATCGGACTGCGGCAGGCACGCCTGCGGTCGCGCGCGCGGCAATCACCTCGATGCTGGATGGGCCGACGAGCGCCGAGCGCGCGCAGGGTACTGGAACGTCGATTCCGGTTGAAACCAAACTGGTGGACTTAAACATCGCCGACCGCGTGGCGACAGTAGACCTGAGTTCGGAGTTCGAAGCGTCGGGTGGAACCCTCGGCGAACGGCTACGCCTGGCGCAGGTCGTGTTCACTCTTACTCAGTTCGACACGGTGACTTCGGTGAGCCTTCGTATCGACGGCCGTGCGATTCGTGAATTCGGCAGTCACGGATTGGTTCTTGATCGACCATCCACGCGCGATGATTTCGAGGACCTGATGCCCGCCATCGTGGTGGAACACCCCATTCCCGGCGACCGGGTGAGCAGTCCCGTGACCGTGTCCGGAACGGCGAACGTCTTCGAGGCGACCGTCAGTCTGCGCATCTTGGATGCCGGAGGAAAAGAGATCGCGACGACGTTTACCAACGCAACATGCGGGACCGGATGCCGTGGTACCTACTCCGTCAATGTGACTTTCGAAGTCGCGGCCGAGCAGCAGGGCACCATTGAGGTCTTTGTGTCGTCGGCAAAGGACGGCAAGCCGACGGATGTTGTCCGGGTGCCGGTCATTCTGACCGGCTGAACGACGAAAGGACCCGCACGGCGAGTCCTTTCGCAGAAAGCGTTTGGATCAGGTGGTTATCAACTTCTCGCCCCCGGACACTCTGCGCCAGTGCCATAGGCCGAGTATTGACAGCACCGCCATAACGATCGCGAATGCAAGCGACACCAGAGAACCGATGCGCGCGATCTGGCCTAGCTTCCAAAACGCGTAAGCGTTAAGGAGCAATCCGCGAAGCGTTTCACCTCTGAACAGGGTATCGACTGCCGCTTTCAACGATGGGTCGTCGGGGGCCGCGCGGGAGGCAGCACTCGCTTCTGCATAGGTCTTGCCCCCGGCCGCGTTCTTCAGGTGGGGCGCAATGAAGTGGTTGGCGTACGCCTCTGCCTGCTGTCCGTTCAGCAGTTGCTGACCCGCGTACTTGTTGATGAACGGACCGATGTCAGGGGACTCTGTTGCGGGACCCGCCGGCGGGAAGAAGATCTTCTGCGCGCGCAGTTGGTCTTCGACGTTGGTGTTGGCGAAGTTCGATCCCCACATCAACATCACGCCGGCAAGTAACAGGAATGCAGTAAGCATCACGCCGACTGAAGTTAAGAGCATGTCGAACGTCCGTCGCGGCATCGTCTACCTCCTTTGGTGGCGAATCCTACAGTTGGAAGTCTATGCCTATTTTGGAAGTCTATGCCTATTGTCGAGACTTCTTCAGGACAATCTGCCGGCCGGATCGTGCGTTGCCGGGGCAAAACCGACACCGAAGTTTAGGAGTCAACTGATAATGCGGTTGCGAAAGCCCTTCGTTCCCGCAAGACAGAGCTCGCGGTCAAGTAACGGCGCGTCAGGGCGAAGTGAACGTGACGGTTTGTGTTGTGAAGTACCTCGGTGTCGCCTCCAAAGCGCGTGTCGGCGCGGTGTATTGCTGCAGTGTGTGCGCCGGCCCAAGGTCTACAGCGAATGCGAGTCGTCCGGTCGCGTCGGCGGTCGCAGAAGCAGTAATTGCGCCCGACAGCGCCACGACCTCGCCGGGCGTGAAGCATGCAGCCGTGGTCACCGTTTCGGTTCCCGAGCCTGTCAGCGTCGCGCGCGCGCATGAAGCATCGCGCACCTCAAGGAACTCAGGCGCGCGCGCCGAGTCCGCCCCAAACGACCAGCCCCACACCTTGAACGAAGGCTCGACTGCGCGGTAGTTGAATGTCGCGGGCGCAGCAGCGCCAAACTCCAAATGCGGCCACCACTTGGCGATGTCGCGCTTCCAGTACTTCCAGGTGTGGAGCCCGCCGTCCAGTCGACTTCGTGTGTGATGCCCTCGCGCGTCAGCGCGGCGTCGAAGTTCTGAGCCATGTCCAGAATCTCGCGCTCTCCAGCCATTCCGGTCGAGTCGAGGGGGTCGTCCGCCTCAGGGATGCCGTCGCCGTTTGCCACGTACAGCGACATCCCTGCGAGGTTGGCCGCAAGGTCGGTTGGGTTGTGCGCGTGCCACCAGACTTCGTCCGTTAGCGGGTTTCCCCACACCGCGAACCGGTCGTCTCCGGACTTCGGACCGAATGCGCCGGCGATAGCCAGCTCTGCCACGGGGCTCTTGTCGGTCGTGTCCACGGCTCCGGAGAAGGACGCCGCCGCGAGGAACAGACGGGATGCCGCGCCGCGTAACTCATCGACCCGAAGCCGCCCATCGACAGCCCCGCGATGGCCCGCCCCGCGCGCGCGCCGATCGTCCGGTAGTGCGTGTCAATGTAGGGGATGAGCGTGCCGATGTGGAATGACTCCCACTTGTTCGCTCCGTTGCGCCAATCTGAGTACCAGCCGTCCGGGTCACCGCCCGGAGTCACGAAGATGGCTTGCTTGTCGGCGGCGAAGGCTGCCAGGTTGCCCATGTCGAGCCAGGTGTTCTCGTTCTCGCTGTAGCCGTGAAGGAGGTAGATGACCGGGTAGCGTAGCGGGCCGGAGTCGTAGCCGTCCGGGAGCACAACGTTCACCGGCACGTCTCCGAACTTGACGAGTTCCACGCTGACGCCCGCGCGCGCGGCGCCCGGCAGGCTGAGGGAGGCGAGCAGTACGAGCAAGGCAAGAGCGCGGCGCGCGATCATCGGCACCTCCTCCGGGTTCCGGTGGAGAGGGATTCGGCCCGGCTCCGCCTGATTCCTGTTCCCTGCTCGGCCGATTGTGCTGCTGCCCGCGCTGCGGGACTGGCGCCGTCTGCGGCGGATGGCGGTGTCGACAGGCGCGTCACTCACCGTGGCGGTGCACCGATTCGCCGGAGTAAAGTGAAGTTTCGACCCTTGGGGGGAGATCGCATTGCTTTTCGCGGGCGGCTCTTCCGCCCCAGGCTCACTTCGGGAGCGCGCATGGGTACGAGGGTATTGATCGTCGAGGATCATGCGGTCGTGCGCGAGGGGACGCGTGAGATCCTGGCGCGCGACGCGACCCTCGAAGTGGCCGGGGAGGCGGGCACGGCCTCGGAGGCGGTGCGCCTCGCGCGCGAACTTCGTCCGGACGTGATCCTGCTCGACCTCGCGCTGCCCGACAGAAACGGCATCGACGCGGTCCCCGACATCGCGGAGGCTGCCCCCGACGCCAGAATCCTGGTGTTGAGCGCCTACGACGATGAGGACTACGTGGTGGCCGCTATAGAGGCCGGGGCGGCCGGATACCTGCTGAAGACCATGCGGGGCAAAGAGGTGATCGAAGCGATTCACGCCGCGCGCGAGGGCCGAGTGACCCTCCATCCGGCAGTTGCCGCCAAGCTGCGGCACTCGCTGCAGAAGGGATCGCCGTCCCTGTCTCCCCGGGAAAGAGAGATCCTCGAGTTGGCGGCGCGTGGCCTTCGCAACAAGGAAATCGGCCGCGCCATGCACCTCAGCGTCCGCACGGTGGAGGGGCATCTCAGCCACATCCTGGCGAAGCTGGGCGTCTCCTCCCGGACCGAAGCGGTCGTCTACGGAGTCGCCCGCCACTGGTTCGACATGGACCGGACCGCAGGTGAGACATCGCCGTGACGTGGTCGAGCGGTGAAGAGCCCGCAGCGACGGGCCTCCGAGAGCGGCTTCGCAGCCGTCGCTTCTGGGCGGTACAGGCCCTGGTTGTTCTCGTCACCGCCACGCACGCAATGGTCGAATGGCTTGAGCTTCTGACCGGATACAGCCTCGATGCGGCGTATTTCGTCCCGGCCTCTCTCTACTTCATCCCGGTGCTCTACGCGAGCCTGAGGTTCGGTCGCGAGGGCGCGGTTCCGACCGCGCTGTGGGCAGGACTCCTTGCAATACCCAACATGCTCATTTGGCACTCCGGACTCGAGCGAGTCGGCGAAGCCACGCAACTCCTCGTTGTGGTGATCATCGCCCTCATCGTGTCCGGCAGGGTCGATCGGGAGACGACGGCTCGTCACAGGGCGGAAACCGAGGAGTCGAGTCGGAGAGCTTCTGAGGCTAGATATCGCAGCCTCTTCGAGAGCGCGGCAGAGCCGATCCTGATCCTCGACGCCGACGGAACGATCGAGGAAGGGAATGCGGCCGCGAGCGCGCTCTTCGGTCGTCCCGCCGCCCAGCTTCGCGGACTCGATCTAACGCGCTTCGTCGATCCTGCCGCCGCGGCAGTTCTCCTTCGCCTCGTGCGCAGTGAGAGATCGTCCCACAAGGAGATACTCATCCGAACGGCGGACGACCGCAGAACCTGGGTCGAACCCGTGTGCAGTGCCTTCAAGGACTCGAGCGGGAAGGTGATGGTTCAGGCCGTCCTTCGGGACGTGACCGAACGGCGAGAACGCCAGCAGGGTTTGGAGTCGTACGCTCAGCAGATGCAGCAAGTCCAGGAAGAAGAGCGGCTTCGTATCGCGCGCGAACTCCACGACGGAAGCGTCCAGTCGCTCGTTGCCCTTTGCCGGAAACTCGACTCCGTGGAAGAGGCAACGGAGATCGCCGCCCTCGGCGACGTGAACCGCACCATCCGGGACGCACGTGAAGCTGCGGAAGCCGTGGCCGATGAATTGCGGCGCTTCAGCCGCGACTTGCGGCCGTCCGTCCTGGACAACTTGGGCCTGGTTCCCGCGGTCCGGTGGGTCGTGAACGACCTCGAACGGCGTACCGGAATGCGTGGGACGTTCACCGTCGAGGGCCCCGAGCAACGTGTTCATTCGGACGTCGAACTCTGCCTATTTCGCATCGCACAGGAGGCCCTGCGCAACGTCGAACACCATGCGCGCGCCTCGCGCGCGCGCGTCCGGATTTCGTTCGCCGGCACGCTGCGCCTCATCGTCGCCGATGACGGGCGGGGGTTTGATGCCGCGAGGAACCCCGACGGGCGCGCGCCGGATCATCTCGGTCTCCTCGGGATGAAGGAGCGAGTGCGACTGCTCGGTGGCGAACTCCGTGTGGCCTCATCTCCCGGAGCAGGGACGAGCGTGGAGGCTTCCATCCCGATGACCGCCCGCCCCGGCGACGGCCGAGTCCGCCCCGGAACCCCCGGCCACTGGAGCCGGGAGCAGCGCATCGAGCAGTAACCCGCGTGTTTTCACCTATGTGAGACACGTGTTTTCCCCGATGCTCGGCAGCGCCCACTCCGCAACCATTGGGCGGGGTTCGTCCGGCGGCGGTCGAAGGGGAACCGTCGTGTGGTTCGACAGAGGGAGACGGGGAAATGAAGAGAGCTATGGTGCGCTTTCCGGCGCTGGTGCTCGCAGCGCTGACGCTCGCGACTTCGGCCTGCGGCAGTGACAAGCCGTCGAACGTCGCGACGAGTCCGACGCCGTCTGCGACGGCGCTCGGTGCCGACCAGTACGTCCAGAACGCCTCCGCGTTTGTGGACGCCGCGAACTGGGACGCCGCGGCAACCGTGCGCTTGGAACTCGGCGAGATGTACTTCAAGCCGGAGGTCCTCACGTTCGAGGCCGGCAAGCCCTACAAGGTTGAAATCGTCAACGCCGGGAAGAAAGACCACGAGTTCGTCGCCGGCGACTTCTTCCGCTCCATCGCTACGCGCAAGGCAGAGGACACAAGTGCTGAAGTCAAGGTCCCCTACTTCACCGAAGTCGAGGTACTCGCCGGCAAAAGCACGGAGTTGTTGTTCGTCGCGGTGATGCCGGGAACGTTCGAGATGTTGTGCGAGATCGAGGGCCACCGCGAGGAGGGCATGGAGGGGACAATCACCGTGACCGGCTCGCCGCCTACCGTTCCCGCTCCGGTATTGGCCGGCATCACGACGGGTTCGTGGGTGCAGAACGGCCCGGCTTTGGTTGAAGCCGCGAACTGGGATGCCAAGAAGACGCTGCGGATCGAGTTGGGCGAGATGTTCTTCAAGCCAAAGGCGATCGCGCTCACGGTCGGTACGCCTTACGTGCTCCAGATCGTCAACACCGGGAAGAAGAAGCACGAGTTCGTCGCGGACGATTTCTTCGGCTCCATCGCCTTCCGTAAGGCGCAGGATCTGCTCGGCGAGTACAAGGGCCCGACTCTGAAAGAAGTCGAGGTCTTCGCCGGAAAGCAGCTCGACTTGTACGTCATTCCGACAAAGGCCGGATCGTACTTGCTCGTCTGCGAGATCGAGGGCCACCGCGAGGAGGGCATGGAGGGAACGATTACCGTCAGCGCGGCCTAGTGGAAGGCAGTCGGGTCGTGGAATCGGAGCAGCGTTGGGCTCATTCGTGGGCACGGGCCACGATCCTGACTGCCGGCATTGTTCTCGCGTTCACGGTGATGTTTGCCGTCGTCCCGGACCGGCTGGCCACGCTGATCGAGCAGCGCACGCGCTCCTCGATCATCCGCGACCTGACGCTCACGGCCTGGTCCGTCGGTTCTGTCATCGCCGCGTGCTGGGTTCTCGTGTGGCTTCAGCGCCGAAGGATCATGTGATGGAGTTCGCGGCACGTCCTGTCGGAACTGGATGGTTCGAAGACAACATCCCGTGCATGCGCGCGTGTCCCGTGCTTACCAACGCGGGGCGATACGTGGCGGCGATCGGGCGAGGTGACGACGAACTCGCCTATCGCACCGCGCGCATGCCGAACCCGTTTCCTTCGATCTGTGGGCGAGTGTGTGCCGCGCCGTGCGAGGATGCGTGCCGTCGTGGAGCCATCGACGAACCGATCGCGATTCGCGCGCTGAAGCGCTTCGCCTGCGAGCGTTGCGGAGTCGAAAGCGCGTCGGGGGACCGCACGTGGCGGGAGTCGGTTCGTCGCGCGCCTGCTCGCCCCCAGCGAATCGCCATCATCGGTTCCGGGCCCGCGGGTCTCGCGTGCGCCCACGACCTGGCCGCGTACGGCTATCGCCCGGTCGTTTTCGAGGCTGCCAACCGGCCCGGCGGAATGATGGGGCTTGGAATTCCCGCCTATCGGCTCGTTCGCGAGGTTCTCGACGCAGAAATCGCCTCGATTCTCGACCTCGGCGTCGAGTTGCGAACCGGCGTTTCGCTGGGCCGCGATCTCACGCTGGGCGACGTTCGCGCCGACTTCGACGCCGTGTTCGTTGCGTGCGGCGCAATGAGAAGCCGCGAGTTGCAGATCCCCGGGATCGAGCTTGACGGCGTGCTGCGAGCGGTAGAGTTCCTAATCAACGCGAACCTCGGTTTCCGCGTGGGGCTCGGCGATCGCGTTGTCGTGATCGGCGGGGGAAACGTTGCCCTGGATGTCGCACGCACGGCACTTCGCGCGGTCGCCGAGGGTGTGATGCCGCCGAGCGATTCCGATCCGGCTGAAGACGGAGTCCAGGCCGCGGCGACGACGGCCCTCGACGCCGCGCGCACCGCCATGCGACTGGGCGCGCGCGAGGTGCGTACCGTCGCACTCGAAGCGCGCGTCGAGATGCCGGCTTCCTCCTTCGAGATCGAGGAAGCCGAGGCCGAAGGCGTGACCCTCCTGCACCGCTTAGGGCCTAAGCGGATCGTAGGAAGTGACGGTCGCGTTACCGGACTGGAGACGCTCGCGGTCTCGTCGGTGTTTGATCCCGACGGACGGTTCAACCCCCGCTTCGAGGAGGGGAGCGAGTCGGTCATCCCCTGCGACACTGTGATTCTAGCGATCGGACAAGCCCCGGATCTCTCGTGGCTGCGCCCCGAGGACGGGGTTGCCGTGTCCTCGCGAGGGACGATCGTCATCGACCTCGAGAGCCTTTCGACGAGCGCCCCGGGCGTGTTCGCGGGCGGAGACGTCGCGTTCGGGCCGCGGAACCTGATCTCCGCGATCGCCGACGGTCGGCGTGCCGCCGCCTCAATCAACCGGCTGCTCTCCGGCGCGGAACCCGCGTTGGTCACCGCCTCGTCGCTTCAAAGCCTGCCGTTCGTTCCGCGCGCGATCCCCGAATATGACGCCGTCCTGCGCGTGCCGATTCCCTCGGTCTCGCACGAACGCCGCATCGGGATGCCGGAGGTCGAACTCGGCTACGGAGAGGCGGACGCTCGCCGGGAGGCGTCGCGGTGTCTGCAATGTTTTGACAATGTGATGCTCGACCCGGATCTGTGCATTCTTTGTGGCGGCTGCGTGGACATCTGCCCCGAGCGATGCATTCGGATCGTCGACGCGTCCCGGCTCGCCGGTGTCGAGAACACGGCCGGGCCGGCGAGCGCGCTCGTTCTCCAGGAAGATCGGTGTATCCGCTGCGAGTTGTGCGTGCAGCGTTGCCCGTCCGGCGCTCTGTGGATGGGCGAATGGAAGGGCATCGGCGTCTGGGAGGAGCCCGTTCCCGCATGATTCGGCCTTCGACCAGCCGTTTGCGCGAGAGCCAAGCTTGGCGCTCGATCTTCCGCGCGCCGCACACCGACACTCCGCGCGGGCGTGCGGCATCGACTTTCCAGAGTCTCTTCCTTCACGTCTACCCCGCCAAGGTTCCGCGGCGCATCCTCTCGTTCCGCTCCACTTTCCGCCTGGGCTTCATCGCGGCCGTTCTCTTCGCGATGCTCCTGGTTTCGGGCATCTACCTCATGTTCTTCTACGTGCCGTCGATCACGAGCGCGTACTTGAACATGCACGAGCTTCGTACGGCGGTGACGTTCGGCCGGTTCGTGCGCAACATCCATCGCTGGTCGGCCCACCTGATGGTGTTGGTGGCTTTCTTTCACATGCTTAGGGTCTTCTACGCCGGGGCATACAAAGAACCGCGTCAGTTCAACTGGGTCGTTGGGATCGGCCTTCTCCTTGCGACGCTCGGCCTCTCGTTCACCGGCTACTTGCTTCCGTGGGATCAGCTTGCGTTCTGGGCTGTGACCGTGGGAACGAATGTCGCCGGATACGTACCGTTCATGGGCGAGAACGCGCGGCGCGCGCTGCTCGGGGCACCCGAGGTCGGCGAGAATGCCCTCCTGCGCTTCTACGTGTTTCACATCTACGTCCTTCCGACCCTGCTCGTGACCTTGCTGGGCGTGCACATCTGGCGCGTGCGCAAGGACGGACTTGCCGGGGAGCCCGGGCAACCGGCTTCGATGTCCTCGAACGCGGAGCCGCAGGAGGTGACCGATGGCGGAGATGCCTGAGCCGCGCTACCGCCTCCTGGGCGTCGTGCCGCGCGAAGGCGAGGTCGTGCCCGAGCGCGAGCCGGAGGACACGATCTTCGTCTGGCCGTACCTACTAATCCGACATGCCGTCGTGGCCGCGGCAGTCGTTGCCGCCGTGTTCGCGATCTCACTGGTTTTCGACGCACGACTTCAGCAAATGGCGAACCCGAACATTACTCCGCCGGTCGCGAAGGCCCCCTGGTACTTCGCCGGCCTTCAGGAGTTGCTCTCGCATTTCCACCCGATGATCGCCGGCATCTTGCTTCCCGGAGTCGCGATGGCCGGGCTCGCGCTTCTTCCGTATCTCGATCGCAATCCATCCACGCGCGCGACCGATCGCAAGGTTGCCATCCTCACCTTCACCCTTTTCATTGCTGTGGCGATCGCGCTCACCCTCGTTGGTGTCTTCTTCCGTGGGCCCGGCTGGTCTTGGGTATGGCCCTGGGACAAACTCTACGTCGAACTCTGATGCGTATCGGCCGGCGGAAGTTCCTCGCGAACACGTGGAAGGCCCTCGTCGGCATCCTCGGAATGGAGGCCGTCTGGACGACGCGAGACTTCCTCCGTCCGCGCGCGAGCAAAGGGTTCGGTGCTCCGATCCGCATCGGCAGTCCCTCGAAGTTCCGCGAGGGCTCCGTGCGGCACTTCTCCAACGGGCGTTTCTACGTGACTCGAGTCGACGGCGAGTTGCGAGCCGTCTATCAGAAGTGCCCGCATCTGGGATGTCGCATTCCCTTCTGCGAGTCCTCGAACCAGTTCGAGTGTCCCTGCCACGGCTCGGTCTTCAATCGCAAGGGTGAGTACGTTCGTGGTCCGGCCCCGCGCGGTATGGACTCGTTCCCGGTGCGAGAAGAGGGCGATGACGTGATCGTCGACACCGGTCGCGTCATCACCGGCCCACCGCGTGGCGTGCGCACCTTGAACGAGAATCCCGGCCCCTCCTGCCTCACTCAAGGGGAATCCGGCGAGTCGCGCGCGGGAGAGCAGTAGAAATGGAAACGGAGGATCGTCGGTGACGCCGCCGGATCGAGCGACCGAGCGACTTGACGAGAGCCTGGGGCGATGGCTCGTCGCCGGCGTCGTTCTCCTCGCGCTTCTGGTCGCCGCTTTCCCTGCATATCGCGCGGTGGAGGGACAAAGGCGCTCGGAAGCGTTCGCACAGCGGCGCGCGGCGGAGATCACGATGGGGCGCTCGCTCTGGGGTGCGAACTGCTCGTCCTGCCACGGAGACAGCGGAGAAGGACCCGACGCGCCGGCGCTGAACTCGAAGGAATTCTTCGAGGTTGCGACCGAACAGGAAATTCACCACATTATCCAAAGCGGTGTGCCTGGAACCGACATGAGCGCCTGGTGGAACGAGTTCGGCGGCGGACTGACCGACGAGCAAATCCGTTCGATCGTGACGTATCTGCTCTCATGGGCGGCCAAGGCCCCCAGCCGACCAAACTGGCGTGAACCCTGACGGTCCTCGGGCGCCGTCTTGTGGCCTAACTGAACACAAGTCGAAAAGCCTTCCCAGGGTGACCGGTGAGTCATTCGCGCTGGAATCACGCCACGCGAAGATCAGGAGTCAGGGCTATCGAGGCCCGTAACAGGGGCGTTTCTTCCTCTTTGCGGAGTTCAGCGTGCGGGCTCTAAAGGAAGACGACTCGCGGGCGTCGAACGGCTGAGGAAATGCGTCGCGCGTTGCTCGTTGCCGCACTGCTTGTTGTCGCCGTATCGCCCTTCGGCGCGCGAGCGGCTACGTCGGGATGCGTTGCCTACACGACTGGGGCGGAGATCACGCCCTGGCACTGTGAGTTCACAGCCCTTGGCCCAAGCACGTATGTGCATGCCGCGGTGAGCAGGTGGGAGATTCGTCGCTACGACGATGATCTGGGATGGCAGACGCTGGCCACCGCGACGTCGCTCGGCGACGCGGTTGGGCAGGGAACCGTGCCCACGGTGATGGGGGACCAAGTCCAGTTGGTGATCTGGCCGGCGTTGTTCCCCGCCGGCCAACCGCTGCTCAACGTCTACCGAGACGGATTCGTAACCGCGTCGAGTTCGCCGTCCTAGAAGAACAGGGTCCCCGCGGGTTCACGCATCGCCGTTGCATCCTTTCGCTCGAATGTCACTGGAAATCACGCGCTCGGTCGACCCGGGTTCCGACAGGTTGCACTTCGAGAGGTAGTAGAAGGACACTCGATCGGCGACCGACATGCCATCGATGGAGTAGGGCACGTTGCCGCCGTAAGGATCTGCAGCCGTTGCAGCCTTGACGGGATCGAAGAAGCCCTGACTGATGTTGTGGAGATCGGCGGAGCCGTCGAAGACGGACGCCGTCAGTTGTGAACGTCCACGGATTGTCGCGCTGACGTCGACCCGCGAAGACAACGTGCGCCTCTGCGTGCGAGAGAATGTCCCGCATGTCCTTGGCATGGGGAACAACGTCTCGGAACTCCTCCAGGGCCGTCTGAAGCCCTGCGCGCCGCGGGATTGCCGCGCGCGCTGCGGATCAACGACGTGCGTCACACATGGGCCGCGCTGCTCATCGCCGAGAACGCGAGCCCGAAGCTGATCCAAGTCCACCTCGGCCACTCCACGATCGCAGTCACTTTCGACCGCTACGGCCACCTGTTCCCCGACCACATGGACCGGATCGCCGATGCGCTGGATGCGCGCCGGTCAGCCTCGGCATTGGATGTTCCCACGTTGCTCACCCTTCGACCAAGCGGGGAGTGAATTGGCCCATAGTTCAAACCAACCTTCGGGAGCTCGCGGTTGAAGTCGAGCATCAACCTGACGACCCGTGGGAACACGGTCACAGGCGGTTTCGCGCCGTGACTTGCTTGGCGTTCCCCCGATTCGACGAACACATTGACTATGCCGCTTCCGTTCCCGTTGCGTCCAGTCGCCTCCTCCTTGCTTCGTAGCTCTCCGGCGACATGTACCCCAGCGACGAGTGCAGCCTGACGCG
>JBAZZY010000026.1 GCA_041658565.1 Actinomycetota bacterium
CACCGCCGGCCGGACGCTGGCCTGGACGTGGTCGGCTTCTACGAGGTTTTGGCATCTGGCGCGTAAGACTATCAGTCTGCTCCGCGCGGGGCTGCGCAGCCCCTAGCCGTCCGACGCCAGGGCGCGAACCCGGCTACGCAGTTCCGCGGTCGTCATCCCCGCGATCGACAAGCGCTTGTCCACGGCGGCTGTCCCAGAGACCACATCCACGTCGCGCGCCGGAACCCCAAGCCACGCCGCTATCGCGCGTACGACGGCCTCATTCGCCCTGCCCTTCTCCGGGGCCGGGCGCACCGTGACCCGCACGCCGGCCGCCGCCGTCCAGCCGACCGCGTCGGCGCGCGCCCGAGCTCGAACACGCACGCGCAACACCGGTCCGGCCTTGGTCTCCTCCACCGCGTCCTCCGGGTTCATCCCGGGAATCCTACGCGCGGCAGGCGAGAGCCCGAGGGTGGTCCATATACTGCCCGCGTGGATCCCAAAGCCCTGAACGCAATCGTGCACGACCGCGAGGCGGCGTACTACGACGACCGCTTCCTCATCGACTACGACGGACGAATCGGCGCCGAGGTCCGCCGCGACCTCGGCGCCCTCCTCGGAGAAGTCCCGCGCGCGCGCCGAGCCCTCGACGTCGCATGCGGCACCGGATACTTGGCCGTCGGACTAGCGGCCTCAGGCATCGCCCGCGAAGTCCACGCAACCGACCTCTCGGTGCGAATGGTCGAGCGGACTGCCGAGAACGCCGCGCGGGCGGGCGCGTCACTGACGGTCGCCCTCGCCGACGCCGAGCGACTCCCCTACGCCGACGCGGCCTTCGATCTGGTCGTCGCGCGCGCGGCCCTTCATCATCTTCCCGATCCGGCCGCCTCGTTGCGCGAGATTCGCCGGGTGCTGGAACCCGGCGGAATCGCGATCGTCACGGCGGAACCCACTCCAGGCGGAGAACGCCAAGTCGCGGCCGTTGTCGGCGTAGCGGTGCGCGCCGTCGGTTTGTTGAACAAGCTGCGCGGCCGCACGCAGGACCCCGAACACCTCACTTGGGAACTGGCCTCAATGGCGGCAAACCTGCACACGTTCACGCCGGACGAAATCGAATCCACGGCGCGCGCGGCGGGGTTCGAGCAGGTCGAGGTGAGCAAGGCCTCACTCGCGTGGATCCTTGCGCTGGGAATCAACTACTACCTCGTTGGGGAATTCGACGGCCTCGCGCGCAACCGTTGGGTTCGACGCGGCGCGCGCGCGTCGGCAGATGCCGCGGCGGCATTCGACCGCGCGATCACCGACCGGTTCCTGCCCGCCTCTTGGCGACACACCATCCAGGCGGTCATGCGCTAGGCGCAGAAGGCCCGCTTCGGAGGAAAGACCGTCCGCAAAGCGGCCTGCCTTCTGGCGCCGCGGGAAGGGAACGGGGTACGATCCGTGCCGATGCGATTCAAGATTGGTTTGCCTGCGGCGGTCGCACTGGGTTTCCTCGGTTTGGGGTTCCTTTTTATTCTGCTCGGCTGGAACGGCTCAGCCGGCGTCAACTGTGTGGACTGCCAGATCCCGTACCTGATCTCAGGCGGAGCTGCCGGACTCGGTTTCATCATCCTCGGCGCCGGATTGCTGCTCTTCGAGGCGGGTCGCCGGGCGCGCGGTCAACTCGAGTCCAAGATCGACGAACTCGTCGACGCGATCCGCCGGAACACCGAGCGCCCGGCCGACACTGAAGCCCCGCCGGCGGCTGCACCGGCCGCCCCGCGCAGGACGGCGAAGACCGCAGCCTCAACGAACGGCAACGTGGTGATCGGGCGGTCCTCGTTCCACCGTCCGGGCTGCCGACTGGTCGAAGGCAAGGAAGATCTCGACCACGCATCCAAGGACGAAGCTATTGCCCGCGGATTACAGCCCTGCCGCGTGTGCGATCCGACGCTCGCGTCGAAGAACTAACCAAGGAACTCAGCCGGGTCGGCCAGGACCTACGAAGTCCTACCCCAGATACGCCGCGCGCAGATCCGTGCCGCGAAGTTCTTCGTCTCCAGCCCCCGAGAACACCAGGGTTCCCTTCTGCATGATCCACGCCCGATCGGCAAGCTTCAAAGCGCCTGCGTTCTGTTCGACCATCACGACCGTGATCCCGGTCTCGGAGATATGCCGGATGGCCGCAAACATCTCCTTCGCGAGCTTCGGAGCCAGACCGAGACTGGCTTCGTCGATCAGAAGGAGTCGCGGTCGCGCCATCATCGCGCGCCCCACGGCAAGCATCTGTTGCTCCCCGCCCGACAACGTCCCCGCGAGTTGGTCCCTTCGCTCGTGAAGACGCGGGAACAGCTCGTACACGGCCTCTAGGCTCTGCGCGAACGATCCCGGCTCCTTCCGCCGCACCCACGCGCCCAGACGCAGGTTCACCGCGACAGTCAGCGCAGGAAACACGCGTCGACCCTCCGGCGAAAGAGCGATGCCGCGGGCGACGCGTTCGGACGGTTCCAGTTTCGAGATCGGCTCGCCGTCGAAGTAGATCTCCCCCGACCAGGTGTGCAAAAGCCCGGTTAGCGCCATCATCATCGTGGACTTCCCGGCCCCGTTGAGGCCAAGCATCACGCCGAACTCACCTTCGTCGATCTGGAGTGAGATGCCGTGCAGGACCGGAAGCGAACCGTATCCGGTACGCAGGTCCTGGATCTCAAGCAGCGCCATCTTCCTCCCCCAAGTACGCCGCCACTACTTCCGGATGCTTCTGAATCGCCTGCGGTTTCCCCTCGGCAAGGAGCTTGCCGAAGTTCAGCACATACACGTGATCGCACACGCGCACCACGAGCGGAACGTGGTGCTCAATCATCAGCACCGTCAGACTCAGTTCCGTACGCAACCGAAGCAGCAGGTCGCCGAACTCGTGCGCCTCTTCCGGGCTCATCCCCGAAGTCGGCTCGTCGAGAAGCAACACGTCGGGATCCCCCGCAAGAACCGCGGCAATCTCCGTCAGTTTCTGAAGTCCGTAGGGGAGCTTTGCGACGCGATCCTCGTGATGGTCGATCAGCCCCATGAAGTTGAGGATTTCCAACGCGTTCTCGCGAAGCACTTGCTCCTCGGCCCACGAAGCCGGAAGCCCGAGCATCCCACCGACGGCGCCGTATTTCACTTTCGCGTGCTGCGCGATGAGCATGTTCTCGAGAACCGACAGGCTCTTGACCAAGCCGACGTTTTGGAACGTCCGACCGAGCCCCATCGCAGATCGCTTGTGCGTCGGCGTCCGGGTGATGTCCTGCCCTCGGTACGACACGGTGCCGCTGTCGGGCTGGTAGACGCCCATCGCGCAATTGAAAAACGTGGTCTTGCCTGCGCCGTTGGGCCCGATCAGCCCGACGATCTCCCACTCGTTGACGTCCAGGCTCACTTCGGACAGCGCCTGAAGCCCGCCGAAACGCATCGATAGATCGCGGATCTCAAGGACGGACACCGGCACCTCCCGTCTGAACGCCGCCTTCGTCATGCTTGAGGCTGAACGGTTTTCCACGCAGCCACTCGGTGATGGGGCGAAGCTGCTGCCCCATCCCCCCCGGCGCGACGGCCAGAGTGAATAACAGCAGCACCGGCCCGATGATCAGCACCCACACCGTGAGCGCATTCGCCGCCAGCGGGAAGATCGCAAAGAACATCGAGGCGCCAAAGATCCCGGCGCGCGATCCCAGGCCCCCGACCGCGGCCATCAACACGAACGTCAGCGCCAACTTGAAATCAAAGTCCACGGAAACAACGACGGTCCGCCAATGGGCAAACAAAGAACCGGCTACGCCCGCAACGGCACCGGAGAGCACGAATGCCAGCAGTTTGTACCCGACCACATTGATCCCAAAACTTGCCGCCGCGATCTCGTTCTCACGGATTGCCAGGATCGCACGACCTGCCTTCGTCTTCAGCAAGCGCCAGTCGACGAACAGCACCGTGCCGAGGACTGCGTAGCAGACGTACAGATACGCGGTCTCGCCCGCAAACCCGTTCGGACGAGGCGCGAGTGTCCCTGCTCCTCCTCCCGTCAAACTCGGGATCGAGAAGATCACGCGCTCGGCAATACCTCCGTATGCGAGCGTGATGAGCGCCAAGTACAGCCCCTTCAAGCGCAGCGCCACGAACCCAAGGGCAAGGGCAGCCACCGCCCCGGTCCCTGCCGCCACGAAGATGGCGAACCAAAACGGCATGCCTACTTCCGACACCATCAGCGCAGACGTGAACGCCCCGACCCCGACGAACGCCTGGTGCCCAAGCGAGACCTGTCCCGCGTACCCCATCAGCACGTTGATCGACAGGCCGACGATCACATAAATGATGCCGAGCGAAATCCACGAAACCTGGAAAGACGGCAGTACGAGCGGCAGGAGAAGAAGCACAGATCCCATTCCCGCCACAACGGCGGCACGCGAGAACCACTCGCTTCCCGAAGGCATCCCCACTTTGAGCAGCGGCAGGAACGAACTTTGCTGCGATGTAACCGCCATCTACGCCTCCGACCCCAAAAGGCCCCGCGGGCGAACGAGCAGGATGGTGACCAGCACTGCGAAGACCAGCAGATCCGGCAGCCCGGGGATATCCACGTACGAATGAATGTACTTAGAGTCGAAGTAAGCGCCGAGCGCATGGATGATTCCAATCACCTGACCCCCGACGAACGCGCCTGCGAGGCTCGTAACGCCTCCCACGACCGCCGCCGTGAAACCAAGGAGCAAGAAGTTCACCGTCATGAACCCAGGAGTAAAGATCGTGTCTGATCCCTGGAGGATTCCGGCCACTCCCCCAAGGACCGCGGCGAACACCCAGATGAACGTCGAGATCCGACGCGTCCCGATCCCTACCAACTCCGTAGCCACCGGCTCTTGGGACGTGGCCAGCACCGCGAGCCCGAGATCGGCCTTCTTGAAGAAGTAGGCCAGACCGGCGGCGAGTCCGCCGAGCACGGTCAATGTAATCACCTGCTGCCAAGTGATCACCGCGCCAAATACTCTCAGCGCCTGGCCCGACACAATGGGCGAAAGCTGGCGGATTTCCGCCCCACCGATCTTGAGTTCAAGGGCGATCGCGAGCAGAGCGACGCCGGCGGTGGCCACGAGCAGGGTCACCCGCGGCGCCTCGAACAGCGGACGCACAACTAGCCGCTCAACGACGAACCCCACGAACCCCACTCCGACAAGAGCGATGGGAATCGCGAGGCCGTACGGCACGTGGACGACCTCCAGCAGGGAATACAGGAAGAAGGCGCCGAGGGATCCGAACTCAGCTTGAGCAAAGTTGAATACGCGCGAGCCCTTGTACACCAGAACGATTCCGATGGCCAGGAGGCCGATGACGGCGCCCTGAATGATGCCGATGGTCACGAAGGTAAGCACGCGCTCCCTCCCCAGTCGGTGACGGGATTCTTAGAAACTGGAGTGGAGACCAGGATAATCGGGATCCTCGATGAACTGTGCTCCCGCCTGTACATCATGCGCCGCGTCGGCCGGTTCGGCACAACTCCCTCGCAGCACGTGCACGTTCTGCGCCCCGAAAGGACTGCCCGGGGTGAAGCGAAGGGTTGGGAACAACTGCGACGCGTAACTGAACCGACTCATCGTGCTGACGAAGCTCTCGCGCGTCACGTTCGGCCCCGCAGCCAGCAGCGCCTGGTGAATACCTTTCATGATCCCCCAGAAGGCGAGCACGAGGTCCCCGTTCTTGTCCCGGGTGTTCACATCCGCCGCGAACCTCTTTGCGGCTTGCGCAAAGTCCGGGTCGTACTGCCCCTGCTGGACCTGCTTCCAGCCTGCCCAAGGAGAAAGGAAGATCGCCCCCTGAACCGTGGAAGAAGTCGGGTTAGGGCTCTTACCGCACACAGTGTTTAGAAAAGCATTGAGGTTGTTCGTGATTCCAATACCGACCCACTTGGGTTTGTATCCGTTCTTGTCCGCCTGAAGCCCCAACTGCACGGTGAAGGTCGGCGCGGTGATCGGCATGAGGATGTCCACGCCATCCTGCTGAGCCTGAGTGGCAACCGTCTGCGCCTCCGTCGAACTGCCTTCCTTTACGACCGTGTACGCCTTGTACTCCCAGCCCGCCGCGAGGACCGCCTTCTTCAATGCCGCCGCCGCGTCGTTGAAGTTCGGCGTGTTGGGACGGACGTGTCCGAACAGAATCTTGTCGTTGCCCCCCCCGATCCCGCCGTAGACGTCCAGACTCTTCTTCGCATTGACCTTCTTCAGGAGTTGCAGGAGCAAGGGCATCTGTTGCGCGTACGACATCGTCACGGCGAAGTACGTCGATCGCTTGCTGAGCCCCGCCTCCTGTACCCCAGGAGACAGATACGGGATCTTTCGTCCTTCGGCGTCGGCGTACTGCGCACACGCGTTGATCTGGTCCGTGCCCGCACCACCGATCAGCATGAACGCGCGATCAGACGTCGCCATCTGGTTGCAAACGGCTACCGCAGTCGTCGGCGTGTACTGGTCATCGCGGAACACAACCTTCACTTCGCGGCCATAGATCTTCTGCTTCTTGACCTCGTGCAGCCATCGCCAGTAGAGATCCTTGCCCTTTTCGAACGCAAGTGGCTGGATCGGCGCCGCGCCGGTCAGAGGAGCATGCAGACCGATCGTGATCGTTGTGGCCGTGATGCCGGTGCGATCCCCCGCGATCGGTCCGGTGCCCGTGCCGGTTCCTGTACCAGTGCCCGTTCCCGTTCCGGTGCCCGTGCCGGTTCCGGTGCCCGTGCCGGTTCCTGTACCAGTGCCCGTTCCCGTTCCCGTTCCCGTTCCGGTGCCCGTTCCGGTGCCCGTGCCGGTGCCGTCTCCGGGCACATTGATGGTTCCTCCGGCTGGCCCTCCCGCCGCGTGCACTCCCGCATGCTGGCCGCACGAAGCAAGCACCAGCATCAACAGAATCGCCAGCGCGCCAAACCGCGCACCCTTCCAACAACTCATCGGCTTCCCCCCGAGACGGCCACGCCTTGATTCAACTTCCGTCCGCAATCTCCGCATCCTCGCTGCCCATCCTGCGACGACGCAACAACGCGGCGACCCGGCTGCTGGAGATGAACCCCCCGGCGCCCACCGGAACAGGATCCTCTCCGATCACGCTGGTAACCAGCCCCAATCCCAGAATGCCGAGCGGAATGACGCCAAATACCCAGGCGGGGGTCTTCGGATTCGCCGCGATGGGAACAACGCGCTCAGTCCCGCTCGCCCCCCCCGTTCCGATCCCCGAAGGAACATCCACTTCCAACTGGGGAATGTAGTCGTCGATCGGGATCGGGTTGCCAAAAGACGGGAATTGACTCCCGTCCGTCGGAGGTGATGACGGTGGTGGTGACGGTGGTGAGGCGGCGACCGTGTACTCGACGATCGCGCGACTGGCATCTTTCTCGGCCACGTAGGTAAGTTCAGTCCCGTCGGCAGCGGCTACCGTCGTCGGCTTCCCGTGAAACTCCACGGTCCACGTCTGCGCAACCCCGGTGTTGACCGGCATGAGCGCAACACCTTCGTTGAACATCTCGCCGGAGGTCCACTTCTTGACGATGTGCGTGATGTCAAAGGTCCAGACCGCGCCGTCCTTGGAGACCGTCCCACCCGCGCTAAGGCTGCAGTCCGTGAAGGGCTCGTTCCGCACCGTTTCGACTTCCGCGGTCGTATCGGCGCTTTCAGGATGCGGCCGGACCACCGTTGTGGAATATGGAGGATCTCCCTCTGCCGGGCCCCATGGCTCGGTCACAGCGCAGGCTTGGATCGCCGCAGTGGCCTGGTTAGAGGTCGCCGGAGGCTGCTCGCGCTTAGAAGCGTGCTCTTGGATGTGCTCCCCCGACTGCAAGGACACATTCATCTGAACTAGGAACCGGCTGACTTCAGCCCCGTCCGGAAGGTCGGCGAGATTGAAGAACACGTAGGACCGCATGTCCGACCCGCCGTCCTTCATCGATACGCCAAGGTGTCCGGGCGAGATCGGAGACGCCGTGCCGGCAGCGTTTCCTGCGACGCCGCCGGTAATGGAAGCCGCACCGCACACCCCAACCGCTGGGTCGTCCGAACACGTCGTGACCTTCGAGTTCGACGACCAGAACCAGGCGGTCTTCTCTACGATCAGAGGCAGCGACTCGGCGCGCGCGCCCGGAATCGGGATCAAAGACAGGCCGACCGCGATCACGGCCGCCGCCGCCGCGCGCTCGCGGCGGAACCTGCGCGCCACAACAGATCCGGAAGATGTACTCATCGGGGCCCTCACCACCTCAAGATATTACGCTTTGTCGGTTTCGAAGCGCAATGACGCCTCTTGTACCTATGACGCCGTGCTCCGCATGCGGGTTCCCTCGCTGAACCTCGACCTTAGAGCGCCTTCGACTCCCATCCCACCGCCGGAGCGACGAGATCCAGAAACCCGCCCAGGATGTATGCCGTCAGCCCCCAGACGTAGTGACCGTCGACCTCGAATACCCGCATCGGGTGACGGGTACCGCCGTACTCCCACGCCTCGGTGCGTCCGGCCTCGGCAAGGGCGCGCAAGGGCAACTCGATAACCTGAGCGATCTCGTGTGGACTCGGGTCCCACCGCTCCGGCGGCGTGATCGCACCCACAAACGGCGACACGACGAAGTCGCTGGAGAACGTCGGGCACTGGTCCAGCGCGCCCAGTGGGCGGATCTGGGGCGGAGGTAACCCGATCTCCTCCGATGTCTCGCGAACCGCCGTGTGCCACAAGTCGAGATCCCCCGGATCCTCAGCACCGCCGGGAAACGAGATCTCACCCTTGTGTGAACGCACAGTCTCGGTCCGACGCGTCAACACGATCCACGGTTCATCTTCACGCTCGAACAGCGGCAACAGCACCGCAGCTCGACGTCGGCCGGGCACGTCCAACGCGCGCGGCGTGCGAGCATCGAGCGCGCTTGTAAACGCATGACGAAATGGCTCACTTAGTGGGAGCGCGGGTCGGAGCAAGGGTTCCACCAGGAGTAATCGTACCGGGACGGCCGGATCGCCACCGCCACAACTCCAACAGCGAAGACCGGTTGGATGCGATTTGCCCGGCGGCCGCCGCGCGCCCGTTAGGATTAGCCTTCGGGAGGGTTGTGCATGTCATCCGTGATCGAGATCCGGAACCTGAGCAAGCGCTACGGGCACGTGGAAGCGGTGACGGATCTGTGTCTTTCGATCCCCGAGGGCGAGTCGTTCGGATACCTCGGACCCAACGGCGCAGGGAAGACCACAACGATCCGCTGCATGCTCGGTTTCATCTCCCCGAGCGCGGGGAACATCGAGTTGTTCGGTCGCGACGCGCGACGCCACCGCGTGAACGTCCTCGCGCGGATCGGATACCTCCCCGGGGAGTTCGGCCTGTGGCCGTCTATGACCGGCAGCGATCACCTTGCCTACTTGGGACGGCTCCACCCCGCACCGCCGCGCGCGCGGACGACCCTGTGCGAGCGATTCGAACTGTCGGATGCCGACCTCGGCCGACAAGTCCGCCACTACTCCCGTGGAATGAAACAGAAGCTCGGACTGATTCAGGCGTTCCAGCACGAACCCGAGTTGATCATGCTGGACGAGCCGACCGAGGGACTCGATCCGGTAATGCAGGAGCGATTCCTTGAACTGGTCCGCGAGCACCGCGACCGCGGAGGAACCGTATTCATGTCCTCGCACATCCTGTCTGAAGTGCAAGCCGCCAGCGATCGCGTCGCAGTGATCAAACAGGGGCGACTGGTCAAGGTCGGACCGGCCTCGGACCTGAGCGGAGGACACGTGCGGCACTGCGCCCTCCAACTGAAGGCGCCGGCGCGCGCCGGGTTGCTCGACGACGTCGCCGGCATCGAGGCCCTCGTCGTGAATGAAGACCGAACGGCGTTCATCTTCGACTTCCGCGGTGAAATGGAGCCGCTCGTCGAGCGGCTTGCCGGAGCAGGAGTGATCGAGTTTCTCGCTCGGCCGGAAAGCCTGACCGAAGCATTCTTCGACATCTACGGTGAACGATGAACACTGCGGTGTTCCGCCACGCGATGCGCCAAGCCGCACGCACCGGCGCGATGCTTGGAATCGGCCTCGGTTTGTTCTTCTTCCTAGTGATGTTGTCGTCGGTCTCGTTCATCGATCAGGCGGGCAATGTGCCGGGACTGCTTGCGAAGCCGCCGCGCGCCATGCGGGCCTTCGTCGGCGGAGCGGCCGACTTCACTACCCCCGCCGGATGGGTGGCGGTCGGGATGTTTCACCCCGTCGTGCTCGCACTGCAAACGGCCGGCGCGCTACTGGTCGCATCCAATTCGGGAGCATCGGAACTTGAACGGGGGACTATGGACTTCGTGTTGTCGCGACCGGTCGGACGCACGGCCATGCTGTCGGCGAAGATGGCGGCGGGACTCAGCATCTTGATGCTCGTGGTCTCAGGCGGCGTCACCGGGACCTTCGTCGCGAAGGCCGCCATCCCGGGTGTTCGCAACCTGCCCGTCGCGCACACGCTGATCGCATTTGGAGGATCGTGGCTACTGTTCTCGGTCTTCGCGATGTTCGCCTTCGCGGTTTTCGCCACCGCGTCGTTGCGCAGCAGGGCCCTGGGAGTCGCCGCCGGAACCACCATAGGTATGTTCTTCTTGAATTTCGTTGCGCTCTTGTTCGACGGCGCGTCGTGGATGCGGTTCTTTACTCCATTCCACTACTTCAGCGCGGCGAACATCCTGGAGTCGCGACCGTACGCAACGGATCTCGGAATCCTCGCCGGACTGGCCGTCGTCTTCGCAATCGCCGCCGTTCGAGTGTTCTCACGCCGCGACCTCGCGCGCTGATCGCTAGAAGAGCCCGCGAACGAAACCGCCGTCCACTTGGATGGTGGCACCGGTCAGAAACGACGCCTGCTCGCTCGCGAGAAAGGCAACCAGGGCGCCGAACTCCTCGGGGCGGCCGAGGCGACCCATCGGCACCGCGGCCTCTTGCGCGCGCAACGCCTCGACGACGGTGATGCCCTCGCGCGCGGCACGCTGCTCGGCAAGCGCCTGGATGCGGTCGGTGTGAAACGGCCCAGGTGCGATTGAATTGACCGTGATCCCCGAGGACGCCAGTTCACTCGCGAGCGTCTTGGACCACCCCAGCACTCCGGCGCGCGCCGAATTCGACAACACCAGACCGTCGATTGGTTGCTTGGCCGACATGCTCGTAACGTTGATAATTCGGCCCCAATTGCGCGCACGCATGTGCGGCAACGCGGCGCGCGCCAGTCGCACCGGCACAAGCAAGTTCCGCTCCAGGGCATCGCGCCACTCCGGGAGCTCGAACTGCTCGGCTGGGCCGCTTGCGGGCCCGCCGTTGTTGGCAACGAGCACGTCCACTGCGCCCAACTGTGAAACCGTCTCCTCGATGAATCGCTCACACGCCCCGGCTTCGCCGAGGTCGAGCGCCACGGCGTGCGCACGCACGCCCATCGCGCGCAACGACTCGGCGGCGGCCTCGAGCGCCACGCCCCCCCGCGCGCACACGGCGACGTCCGCGCCCTCGCGCGCCAACGCTTCGGCCGATGCTCGACCCAAACCTTTGCTCGACGCCGCGACCGCGGCGACCTTGCCCCGAAGTCCCAAATCCATCGAGCGATTGTACGCGGAGGCCGGGCGTCGCGAGGGCGCGCGCCGATAGGATGCCGGTCATGAAGCCGGAGAGATACGTCTTCGTATGCACCAACTCGCGCCCGGAAGGCCATCCGCGCGGGAGTTGCATGGGACGCGGCGGCGCCGACGTCCTGCAGCAGTTCCGCGATCTCCAAGGAGAAAAGGGACTCACCAACTTCAAAGCTGTGGCGACGGGATGCCTCGAGCCGTGCATGGCCGGACCGTCCATCGTCGTGCACCCCGACAACGTTTGGTACGGCGGCGTCACTGTGGACGACGTCGAACGCATCATCGATGAGCACCTAGTCGGTGGCCGTCCCGTCGAATTCCTCGTCCTGGACGACGACGCATTCGACGGCGCCCAGCGCGGCCCCAAGGAAGCTCCGCCGACGGCGAGCATTTGAGCGCGATGCCGGGCGAAGAGCGCGCGTACGGCCAGTGGAAGGAGCTGTTCCACGAGGTTGTCTCGACCGGCCTTTGCACCGGCTGCGCCGCGTGCATAATGGCGTGCCCGCGGGACGTGCTGAACTACGAGCGAAGCACCTTCCACCCGTTCAACATCGAAGACTCGACGGCGTTCGACGACTGTATTCACGGACAACGCGGGTGCGACATCTGCACGAAAGCTTGTCCACGGTTTCGCGCGTGGGAAGTCGAGTGCGATACATCGCTGTTCGGGCGTGCGCGCGCTGCGAACGAACCGGCCGGCATCTTTCGCGACATCTACCTGGCGCGCGCCACCGACTCGGCAACGCTCAACGCCGGACAAGACGGCGGCCTCGTCTCCGCCCTGCTGATCTGGGGCCTGGAGAGCGGCAAGATCGACTGCGCGCTCGTCAGCAAGTTGAGTGACGAGCGTCCCTGGGACGCCGAGCCTTTCGTCGCGACGTCCCGCGAGGATGTCCTGGCATCAGCCGGGTCGCGCTACACCTACTCCGCGAACCCACTCGCGATGAAGGAGGCTGAAGCACGCGGCTTGCGCAACGTCGCGCTCGTCGGCATGGGATGCCAATCGTCGATCAACGGAACCGTCAACGCGCGCAACGTGGCAAAGTACAGCCGTCGCATCGCGTTCACGATCGGCCTGCTCTGCTCGAAGTCCTTCACCTACGAAGGCTTAATGCAGGGCAAGATCGCCACCGAGATGGGGATCCCGCTCGACGACATCTCCAAGGTGAACGTCAAGGGCAAGTTCCAGATCCGGTTGCGTTCAACCGGCGAAGAGGTCGACATCCCGCTGAAGCAATGCCGGCCGTTCACTCGCGAAGGGTGCAAACAGTGCCCGGACTTCGCGGCCGAGCACGCGGATATCTCGACCGGAGGGATCGGCCGGTCCGAGGGGTGGACCCTGACGATCGTTCGGACCGAACGCGGCGCGGAGTGGCTGCGCGCGGCTGCCGACGCCGGGCTGGTCGCGGTGAAACCCGGCGTCGATGATCCGGCCGCTCTGGCCCTAATGCACAAGCTGGCCGTCGCCCAACGCCGCCGGTGGCCCGACCTGGGTTCCGCGCTCGCCGCGCCCGGGGTCGTCTCGCCCGACCCCGAAACCCAAACCTGATCGACCCATCCCCCTCTGTTCATGCGTCGAGTAGGGTGAAAAGGTCAGACGCCCAAGGAGGCTTCATGGAAGCAATGGAGCTTGCATACGAAGAGCGGGGATCAGGCCCCGCGTTGGTGTTTGTCCACGGATTCCCCCTCGACCGCACGCTGTGGATTCCTCAGTTGGCGGGACTCGCGAAACGGCGCACATGCGTCGCCATCGACCTCCGCGGACACGGACTGTCGGCAACCGAATCCCTTGAAGGATTCTCGATGGACATGTTCGCCGACGACATCGCCGCCACACTCGACGGCATGCAGATCAAGCAAGCCGATTTCGCCGGTCTTTCGATGGGCGGCTACGTGCTGTTCTCGCTGTGGCGGCGTCATCGTGCGCGCGTGCGTTCGTTGATCTTCATCGACACCAAGGCGGAAGCCGATTCACCCGAAGCGAAAGACGGTCGGGAAAAGACCGCTGAAATGGTTGCGCGGGACGGCATGGAAGCGCTGCACGACGGCCTCGGCCCCAAGATGTTCGGTGACGCGCCGGCGGATCAGGTGCCCGCGCAAGTCAAGCGGATGTTCATGGAAACCGCCCCCGAAGTCGCCGCCGCCGACCTTCTCGCAATGCGCGACCGGACCGACTCAACCGATTTACTTGCAGGCATCGACGTGCCGGTGCTGTGGATGCACGGAGAGCAAGACAAGCTCATGCCGATCGAAGGTGCCGCGGCAACGGCTGCCCGCATCCCCGGTGCGAAGTTCGTCGCCATCCCGAACGCCGGCCACGTCGCCAACCTAGAGAACCCCGAGGCCGTGATCGCGGCGATCGGCGAGTTCCTTCCACGGAAGTAGGCGGCAAGAAAAGAGGCCGGGGAAGACCCCGGCCTCGCCTTTTCTGCCGCGCGCTTAGCTGGTCTGCCAGGCCACGACCACGGGGTGATCGTGGTCGACCGGACCGACTTTCGCGGCGCCGCCGGGAGAACCGATTCCGTTCTCGGCGGTGAACCACTCAGCGTTCACAGCGGTGAACTGCTTCCAGTTGTCCGGCAGGTCGTCCTCGTAGAAGATCGCCTCGACAGGACAGGCCGGCTCGCAGGCGCCACAATCGACGCACTCGTCCGGGTGGATGTAGAGAGTCCGAGGACCCTCGTATATACAGTCGACCGGACACTCCTCGACACAGGCCTTGTCCTTAACGTCGATACACGGTTCTGCGATGACGTACGTCACGTCACTTACCCCCTCGTGGCTGCTGAAGACGCCCGGAATAGTACCGCACTCAGCGTTGTCAATCAGATCGCGCCTCGAAGTCCGGGTAGACTTCCCCGCGATGGCGGCAGTTGCGCAACGCATCCGTTTCTCTTCCCCCGACGGCCTGCTGCTTGAGGGCCGACTGACGGCCCCGGTCAACCCGCGCGGCGGAGCCATTCTCTGCCATCCTCATCCCCAATTCGGCGGCTCCATGTCCTCGGTTCTGATTCCGGCCATTCAGCGCGCGCTCGATGCCGCCGGCTGGGCCTGCCTGAGGTTCAACTTCCGGGGCGTAGGCGACAGTCAGGGCACTTACGACGGCGGCGTCGGCGAAAGCTTGGACGCCGCGGCCGCCCTGGATCGGATCGCGATCGAGGCGGAAGGGCTCCCACTTGCGGTCGCCGGCTGGTCTTTTGGTTCGCTGGTCGGTCTGGCCGCCGCGGTCGCCGACTCTCGCGTTCGGGCGTATGCCGCGGTCGCACCTCCGGTTTCCCTGAACGTCGATGTCGGTCCCCCAGCACCGTCGGAGAATCAACTTCGGGCTTTCTCGGGCCGCGTCTACGCCGTCTGCGGGACTTTGGACGGGTTCGCCGGACCCGATGATGTTCGCGCCTGGGCGTGCCGGATCTCTCCTTCAGCGCGGGTTGAGGTCTTCGAGGGAGCCGACCACTTCTTCACCAATTCCCGCCACGAGCTGGCGACGGCGGTCGCCGCGCACATCGCCGGATGATGCGCTACCAATCCGCGGGAATCGTGACGCCGTCCGACGTCGGGCAGCGGGTCACCATTCGTCGGCGGTTGCCCGACGGACACCTCGGAGACGTGGTCGGCGTGCTGGAGCGATTCGACCCTGAAGGGATGGCCGTTCGCACCCGGGCCGGCGTCTTGGTCGAGTTCGCGGCGGAAGACGTGACAGCCGCGCGTGTAATTCCTCCGACCCCGCCCCGTTCAAGATAGGGCTGCTTCACGCGCTTCCGGCCCACTAGGATGGCCGGAATGGTCGCCGTATACGACACACTCGCCCGTGCCGTTCTCCCCCTCGAGACGGTCGCCGGGCGCGCGCTCACGATGTACTCGTGCGGACCTACGGTGTACCGCTACGCCCACATCGGCAACCTGCGCACGTTCCTGGCGGCCGACATCGTGCGGCGCTCGCTCGAGTACTCAGGCGTCGAGGTCCACCAAGTTATGAACATCACCGACGTCGGACACATGACCGACGAGCTGTTCGACCGCGGCGAAGACAAGATGCTCTTGGCCGCAGGCCTGGAGAACAAGCCCCCCGAAGAGATCGCGGCGCACTACACCAAGGCGTTCCTCGCCGACATGGCCGCGATCAACATCGCGCCTGCGCGCGCCTATCCGCGCGCCTCCGCGTACATCCCACAGATGATCGAGCTGATCGTGCGCCTGATCGAGCGAGGACACGCCTACGAGTGCGACGGAACCGTCTACTACGACGTTCGGTCGTTCCCCGACTACGGCCGCCTCTCAGGCAACACACTCGACAAACTCGTCTCCGGGCACCGCAAGGACATCGACGATCCGCGCAAGCGCTACCACGCGGACTTCGTGCTGTGGATGCACGCCGGACCCCAACGCGCGATCAGGTTCCCATCGCCGTGGGGCGAGGGATATCCCGGTTGGCACATCGAGTGCTCCGCGATGTCGATGGAGGCGTTCGGCGAAGAGTTCGATCTGCACACCGGCGGCGAGGACAACGTCTTCCCGCACCACGAAGACGAGATCGCTCAGTCTGAGGGCGTGACCGGTCACCGCGTCGTGCGCCGCTGGATGCACGGCGCGCACTTGCTGAGCGAAGGCCGCAAAATGGCCAAGAGCGCAGGGAACTTCTACGACTTGCGCGACCTCGCTGCGCGCGGCCACACCGACCCGCTCGCCGTGCGCCTGCTGTTCCTGCAGTCGCGGTATCGCGCGCAGATGAACTTCACCCTCGACGCGCTCGCCGGAGCCGAACGCACGCTGAACCGCTGGCGCAGGATCGCCGCCGAGTCCGCCGCTCAGCCCGCCGAACAAGCCGACACGACCAGCTACGAAAAGCGCTTCACCGACGCGCTCGCAAACGACCTCGACACACCCGCCGCGATCGCGCTCGTCGCCGAGGTCGTCTCCACGCCATCGCTTCCACCCCACGCCCGCGCGAGTTTGCTCGCCGGGTGGGACGCCGTCCTCGCCCTCGATCTCCTGCGCGACGCGCGCGCCGGGGTGGAAATCCCCGCCGAGGTGCAGGAAATGGTCGAGCAACGCGAGCGCGCGCGCGATGCAAAGGACTATGCCGCCGCCGACGCCCTGCGCACCGAGATCAGCGCGCGCGGCTTCGACGTCGAAGACGCGCCTGAGGGCCCAAAGGTGCGCGCGCGCTAGCCCCCGTTTACGGCTTCAGGATCACCTTCATGGCTTCGCGCGACTCGAACATCTCGTAGCCCTTCAAAGCTTCTTCCAGCGGCAGGGTGTGCGTGATGATGACGGTCGGGTCGACGATGCCTTGTTCGACCAGCTCGAGAGCGCGGCTCCAGTGCGCTTGCACGTGCGCGGTGCCGCCCATCACGATGGTGATTCCGCGGCGCCAGATCTCGCCGATCGGGAAGTCGTATTCCAGCTCGGAGTACACGCCGATCACGCCGACGGTTCCGCCCGCGCGCACCGCGTTCAGCGCCGTGGTAAACGCGGGCGTCGCACCGACGCATTCGATCACGATGTCGGCTCCCCGGTCCTGGGTCGCGCGCTGAATCTCGACCACCGGGTTGACCTTCGACATGTCGACCGGCACGCCGCCGAGGGACTCGGCAAGCGCCAGTCGGTCCGGCGCCTGGTCCACGACCAAGATCTGCGCGGGGTTGTAAGTCTTGGCGATCATCAGCGTCAGTAGCCCGACGGGGCCGGCGCCGGTGATCGCGACGGTGTCGCCCTCGGAGATGTTCGAGCGCGCGCAAATGTACGCGGCGGTCGTGAGGATGTCGCCGGCGAACACCGCCTGCTCGTCGGTGAGCGACGGATCGACCGCATGCAGGTTCCAGTCTGCGACCGGAACGCGCACCTTCTCGGCCTGTGCGCCGTCGAGGTCGCCGGTGAACATGCCGTAGCCGAGCACCCAGAGCTGCTCGCAGTTGCCGAACGATCCGCGTTGACAGAACCAACAGGTTCCGCACACGATCAGGAACGAGCCGACGACGCGGTCGCCGACCTTGAACTTCTTCACATCGGGTCCGACGGACTCAACGATGCCGACGAACTCGTGGCCGACAACGCTGCCCGGGCGCATACCCGGAATACGACCGTGCAGCAGGTGCAAGTCCGACCCGCAGATCGGCGCCGTCGTCACGCGGATAATCGCGTCGCCGGGATCCTGGATGACCGGGTCCGGGTAGTCCCCAACCGACAACTGCCCGACATCCTCGAACTTGACTGCGCGCATTTAGGCCCTCCGTTCTGATGGCAACGACCGGACGACCGCCGGCCGAGAAACTCCGTTTCCTTGACTTCGTGTTCGCATTTCATACAGGCGCACAGCGGCCCAGATGGCCGCAACGCCGAGCGCGGCCGGCGCGGCAGCGCCGGAGAAGACCTTCACGGTGACCGAAGGCGCGACGGCGGATCCGCGACTTCTGCGTTTCTTGGAGGAGCGGCGTAGCGCAAACAACAGCGCACCACCACCGGTTCCCGCGAGAATCCCCACCGCCTGCTTGCCGAACTTCGCGGTCGGAGGGAGGCGGCCCTCCAGTTCGGTCAGTTTCGCGTCGAGACCCGCGCGGATCGACTCGATCTCTCTCAGCGTGTCAGACGTCCGCGAGCCCATCGCGCATCCTCCTTCACCTTGTCCAACGCGGCGCTGGACTCCTTTCCACCCGAGCGCACCAGTTTCACACCGAAGAAGACCGCAGCGCCCGCGATTGCGAGCAGCGCCAGTCCCAGGACGAAGAACCCGAACGCGGCCGAGCCCGGCAGCCACAACGCGAGCGCAACGAGAACGAACAACAGGCCCGGAACCACGGCCAGGGCGGCGCCGCCGATCAACCCGGCGCCTTTCAGCCGCTCACTCAGCGTTTCGGTCAGCCCGATGCGAAGCAACTCAAGCTCTTTGCGCACCAACTTGAGCGCGTCGTCGATCGACCCCGCGACAAGTTCGGCCGTGCTCTTCTCCGAGAGGTTTCTCATCCGCACTCCCCATCCGGACGAACGTCGGCTCACGCTATCGTGTTTCCGCCCGGTTTGAGAAGCCGGGTCCGGCCTCACCGGATCGCGCACACCAACGCGATGACGACGAACCCGTCCCCGCGAGTGCTTGCCTCCGCGTAGAATCGCGAAGAAGTGACGATGGAGGACCGATGCCGAAGCTCGATTTCGCTTTCCTCGCCGATGCCGCTGAAGCCGAGCCCGGGCGTAAGTTCCACGTCCTCGGGGGCGGCATCGACTCGATCGCCGCGCCGGCGTTCCCGGTGGTGCACCCGCTCATCGCGCTGGTTCTGCGCCTGCTGGTCCACCCCGCGGAAGCCGACCGAGAGCATCATCTCGAAATCCGGATGATGGATTCCGACGGCGGGGAACTGGCAAACCTCGAGGGAAGCTTCAGTGCGACCGGACAAGCCGCACCCGGCCGCGAGATTCCGCTGAACCTCGTAGTCAACCTGGTAAACACGCGCTTCGAACTTCAGGGCGATTATTCGATCGAGATCCTGATCAACAGCCAGCACATGAAGAGCCTGCCGTTGAGACTGCACGTCGCGCCGGGACCGGCCGACGGTTCGGTCAACTAGCCCACTTCCGGAGGCAGGGCGAACCGCACGTCCTCTTCCACGACCCGCACCTCTTCAACGTCATCCACGCCGCGCGCGCGGAAGAACCCGATAACACGCTCAACGAGCCACTCGGGCGCCGACGCGCCGGAGGTGATCCCGACGACGCGCGCGTCCTCGAGCCACGCCTCGTCGATTTCAGTCTCATCGTCCACGAGGTAGGCGCGCGCCCCACGCGCGGCGGCCACCTCGCGCAAGCGGTTGGAATTGGACGAGTTGTTCGATCCGATCACCAGCACGACGTCGGCCTGCTCGGCCAGAACCTTCACCGCGGTCTGGCGATTCTGAGTCGCGTAGCAGATGTCCTCGCGCACCGGACCACGAATCGACGGGAAACGCTCGCGCAGCCGCTCGATCACGCCGGCGGTCTCATCCACCGACAACGTGGTCTGCGACAAGTACGCGACGCGGTCGTCCGAGGGCAAAGACAGCCGATCCACCTCATCGGGTGAACCGATCAGCGTGATCGAAGCCGGTGCCTCCCCCATGGTCCCGACGACCTCTTCGTGGCCCTCGTGTCCGATCAGAACGACGTGATAGGCGTCACCGGCAAACTTCTTCGCTTCGTTGTGCACCTTGGTCACCAACGGACACGTCGCATCGATTACGCGCAGCCCGCGTGCCCTTCCTTGCTCGTAGACCTCGGGAGCAACTCCATGCGCGGACAGGATTACAGTCGCACCAGTCGGAACCTCATCGAGTTCATCTACGAACAGCGCGCCCTTGGCCTCAAGGGCGCGCACCACGTGGAGGTTGTGCACGATCTGCTTTCGGACATAGATCGAAGCGCCGAACTTGCGGAGCGCGCGCTCGACGGTCTCAACCGCGCGATCTACCCCGGCGCAGTACCCACGGGGAGCGGCAAGAAGAACCTTCTCGACGGAAGCCACCAGGACATCGTACCGACCGGGATCGGCCGTCGCCGGACATCCCTCGCGACGCGCTACGGGCGCGGGGTGGCGGCGTCGGTTGACGAACGGCGGGCGCGCGCCCGCCGCCGGGCGGTCAGGGAAACCGCGCCTTGAGTCTCACCCAAATGCCGCCGCAAGAAGTCCAGCACCGCGCGGTTGACCACCTTCGGGTACTCGATGAGAGTTGTATGCGTACCCTCGGGGACGACGCACAACTCGGCCACCGGAATACGCGACGCCATCACATGCCCGACCCACGGCGGCGTGAAGTTGTCCTTCTCCCCCACGACCACCAGCGTTGGAACATCGATGTGACGCAGCAAGTCCTCAGCGCTGTGCGCGTGCGCCGCCTCTGCCATCTTCACAACCACCAGTGGGTCCAGCGACGCCAGATGGTCGTAGTAGGGCTTCATGTCTTCCTCTTTCGTCGCCGGCCCGAGCGCCCGAACCGCCAAAGCGATCGGATGCACGATCGGCGACCGCAGCAACGCTCGCCACACAGGCCCAAGCCCTGGCGTGTGCGATATCGCGAACGAAATCAGCGGGAACAACTCCGACGACAGACGAGTGTTGTAGAAGGAATCCAGCGGCGCCCCAAACGGACCCGCCACCGACACGATGGCGCGCACCCGATCAGGCATCAGCCGGTATGCCTCCAGCGCAACCTGCGTCCCCATCGAGTGGCCCAACACGACGACCTCGGAGATCCCCTCACGGTCGAGGATCTCGCGCAGGTCGTCGGCGTATAGCTCGACGGCGAAATCATCCGCCGTGTAGTTGCGCGTTCGAAAGCCGGGGGCCGTCGGCATGCCCGACGCCCCACTGCCCCGGTAGTTCCAGACCAGGACGCTGTAATGACGCTGGAGCGACGGGACGAGGTACTTCCAGAAGTTATCCGGACAGACGAGCCCCGCGCAGAGAACTACGACGGGGCTCTTCTGTCCTTTGATTGTGTACGCAACGTGGGCACCGTCGGACGTGACGACGCAGCGGTCTTTCGGAAACAGCGTCCCGTCCTCGGTCCCCCGCAGATACATTCCCGCTACTCGGCCGCCAGCGCGCGCGAGACGACGAGACGCTGAATCTCGCTCGTGCCCTCGAACAGCGTGAAGATCTTCGCGTCGCGGTGCCACTTCTCGACCGGGAAGTCCTTGCAGAATCCGTATCCGCCGAGGATCTGGATCGCTTGGTCGGTCACTTTGACGGCCACCTCGCCGGCCTTGAGCTTCGACATCGAACCCTCGGCGTGGACGAACTGCTGGCCGGTGCGCCCCATCCAGGCGGCTCGGTGCACCAGCAAGCGCGCAGCCTCGGTCTCCATGACCATGTCGGCAAGCTGGAATGCGATGCCCTGGTGCTCAATGATCGGGCGGCCGAAGGTGACGCGCTCCTTGGCGTAATCGCGAGCGAACTCCCACGCCGCGCGCGCGATACCGACTGCCTGAGCCCCGACCGACGGGCGGGTGGCCTCAAACGTCGCCAGGGCGCCGGACTTGCCGGACTTCTGTCCCGAACGCGCGCGCTCGAGCTTCGCCTGTAGCTTCTCCTCGCCGCCGAGCAAGTTCTCGCCCGGCACCCACACGTCCTCGAGGATGACCTCGGAGGTGTGCGAAGCGCGGATGCCCATCTTCTTTTCTTTCTTGCCCATCGACAGTCCCGGCGTGTCGGGGCCGACGACGAACGTCGCCTGACCGCGGTGTCCGAGCGCGGGATCAACCGTCGCAACGACAACGTGGACGTCGGCGATTCCACCGTTGGTGATGAAGTTCTTGGTGCCGTTGAGTAGCCAGCCGTCGCGCTCGCGCTTGGCGGTCGTGCGAAGCTGCGACACGTCGCTACCGGCGTTCGGCTCGGTCACGCAGAACGCACCAAGCTTGGGGTCCTCGGGCGTGCCGAACATCATCGGCGCCCACTTCTGAATGGCGTTCCAGTCGCCGCTCGCCGCAACCGCGGCCATCGGCAGGCCCGTGGCGAAGATGCTGAGGCCGATGCCGGCGCAGCCCCAAGCTGCCTCCTCGAGCGCGATCGGCATCATCAGGCCGCTCTCGTCCTGGCCCGTCTGCATGTAGAAGTCAAAGGTGTAGATCCCGACCTCGGCGGCCTTCTTTACAATCGGCCAGGGGAATTCCTCGGTCTCGTCATACTCGGCCGCAGCCGGACGGATCTCCTTCTCAGAGAACTCGTGAATCCAGTTCTTGAACTCTTTCTGCTCGGAGTTCAACCCGAAGTCAGGCATCAATTCCCCCGCGTTGGTCTGGTCCGCGTCGCGCGAACAGGTTACTTGACGGTAACTTACCATCCGGTAATCTAGGGCGGCGCACGCGGTTCGTCAAGTGCGCGCCCACGAGGAAAGGGACAGCCCTGGCCACGCGAAGGCTCACCGCCGAAGCCCGGCGGGCGCAGCTCCTCGCGGTCGCGCGCGAGGTGTTCGGCGAGGACGGATACCACGGCGCCGGAATGGAGAAGATCGCCCAGCGCGCGGGCGTCACCAAGCCCGTCCTGTACCAGCATTTCGTCGGGAAAAAGGAGCTCTACTGCGCACTGCTTGACTCCGACATGGCTCGGCTGCTGGTCCAGGTTTCCGACGCGATTGCCGGTGCAGCCGGTCACGTGCGCATCCAGCGCGGACTGGCGGCCTACTTCAAATTCATCGAGGACAACGTCGATTCCTTCCGCCTTCTGTTCCGCGAGACGATGGGCGCAGACCCCGATTTCCGCGAGGCCATCGATCACTTCCACGATGCGGCCGCAGGAGCAATCGGTGCCATCATTGTCGAGGAGACCGGCAAGCCGTTGGAGGAGTCCGAACTGCTTGCCCGTAGCGTCATGGGCATGGCTGAGGCAGCCTCAACGTGGTGGATCGACCGCAAACAGCAAGTCGGCAGAGACGAGTTAGTCAAGGACTTGACCGAACTGGCGTGGCGAGGCCTCTCGGGCCTGCCGCGCCGCAAGGAGGGCGAGCGTGGGTAAGGGCGGATACCAGCAGCGGCGAATTCGCGAGCAGCGGCAGCAGGAGAAGACGCAACGCAAACAGCGCAGACGCAGGCGTCGGTTGCTGACGTGGTTACTCTCGGTCGTCGTGCTCGGACTCATCGGCGGCGGCACGCTGTTCCTGGTGCGTGGCTCCGGAGAGCCGAAGGCATCCTCGTCGCAGAGTCCGTCGCCATCCGCATCGTCGTCCGCGTGCACCAGTCCCGGTCCCGACACGATCGGCAAGAAGACCTTCGCCCTGCCTCCGTGCGAGATAATCAATCCGGAACACACGTACATCGCGCACATGCAGACGTCGATGGGCCCGATCAACCTGCGCTTGGACCCACGACTGGCGCCCAAGACGGTCAACAACGTGGTCTTCCTCGCCCAGCAGGGCTACTACGACGGAACGATCTTCCATCGAGTACAGAAGGAATCAGACTTCGCCATCGTGCAGGGCGGGGACCCGAATGGCGACGGCTCCGGCGGACCCGGGTACCAATACGGCGGAGAGACACCGTCGCCGATCACCAAGTACAAGCGCGGATTCATCGCCATGGCGAACTCCGGCTCGCCCGATTCCAACGGCAGCCAGTTCTTCATCGTGGTGAAGGACTGGCCCTCGCTGCCGGCCAACTACACGTTCTTCGGAGCCGTAGACGCCACAGACAAGGCCAGCTTCGGGACACTCGACAAGATGATTGAGACGAAGGGCGAGCCGATTGGAAACGGACTCGGCCTGCGACCCGACCCGCCGATCACCCTGATCAAGGTAACAATCGAGGACGCCGGAAAGGCCTAGATTCAGCTACTCGCTGCGACCGACCGAGAAGTACCGAGCCTCGGGGTGGTGCACGATGATGGCGCTTGTCGACTGCTCGGGATCGAGTTGGAATTCCTCGCTCAAGCGCACGCCGATCCGCTCCGGCTGCAGCAAAGTGAAGACGTGCTTCTGGTCCTCCAGATTCGGACATGCCGGATAGCCGAAGGAGTACCGTGAACCGCGGTATCCCTGCCCGAACAGACTCTCTGGATCTGAAGCGTCGGCATCCGCAATCCCGAGTTCGCGGCGAATGCGCTGATGCCACAGCTCCGCGAGTGCCTCGGCCATTTCCACTCCGAACCCATGCAGGAAGAAGTACTCCTGGTAGCGGTCGGAGGAGAACAACTCCTGCGCCAACTCCCCGATGCGGGATCCCGCGGTGACCAGGTGCACTGCGAGCACGTCCGTCTGATCCGATCCCACCGGACGGAAGAAGTCCGCGATGCAAAGCCGGCGATCGCGCTCCTGGCGCGGGAACGAGAACCGAACGATCTCCTGCGTGCTCCCGGGCTCGTACACGATGAGGTCGTTCCCGTCGGACTGTGCGGGGAAGTACCCGTAGACCACGGCCGGCTGCAAGATCTCTTCGACGGCAGACCGTAACAGCAAGTCGCGCAGCACAGGTTCGGCGTTATCGGCGAGGAAACGCTCGAAGTCCTCGGGCGACTGCTCGCGCGCGCGCTTGAATTCCCACCGCCCTCGGAACAACGAGGTTCGGTTCAGCATCGCCGCGATGTCGGCGAGCGGGATCCCCTTGACCACGCGGCTTCCCCAGAAAGGCGGCGCGGGGATCGAAACGTCGGTCGCGACATCGGATCTCGTCGCGGCCGCGGGGGCGGCGGGGACCGAGGATGCGCGCGCTACCCGCTTGGTTTTGGGGGCCGCGTCAACGACCTTCTCACCGCGTTTCTCGGCCATCATCTCGTCCATCGTGCGCAAACCGGCGAACGCGTCGCGGCCGTAGAAGACCTTCCCATTGTAGAGACGACGCAGATCGTCCTCGACGTAGGAGCGCGTCAGCGCAGCGCCGCCGAGAATCACCGAGTAACCGTGCAAGCCCCTGCGGTTCAATTCCTCAAGGTCCTCGCGCATGACGGCCGTGGACTTCACGAGCAAGCCCGACAGCCCAATGGCGTCGGCCTTCTCGCGCGCCGCCGCCTCGATGATCGAGGAAATCGGCTGCTTGATGCCCAAGTTCACCACGGTATAACCGTTGTTGGTCAAGATGATGTCCACCAGGTTCTTGCCGATGTCGTGGACGTCACCGCGCACCGTCGCAAGAACGAGGGTCCCCTTGGTTTCGCCTTCGGCCTTCTCCATGTGAGGCTCAAGACACGCCACCGCCGCCTTCATGGTCTCCGCCGACTGCAAGACGAACGGCAACTGCATTTGACCCGAGGCGAATAGCTCCCCGACCGTCCGCATCCCCTCCAGCAGGAACCGGTTCACGATGTCCAGCGGGGCGTAGGAAGCGAGTGCCTCCCGGATGTCGCCATCGAGACCGTCGCGATTACCGTCCACGATCCTGCGAGGCAGCCTTTCCTCCAGCGGAAGATCCCCAAGAACCGGACCCGCGGATGCGTGGGCGGCATCCACGCCTTCGAACAAGCGGATGAACTCCTGCAGCGGATCCACTCCGTCGCTGCGACGATCGTAGATGAGATCGAGGGCGGCGTTTAGACGCTCGGGCTCGATCCGGTTTAGCGGCAGGATCTGCGCCGCATGCACGATTGCCATATCCAGCCCGCGCTCAACGGCCTCATGTAGGAACACCGAGTTGAGCACTTGGCGCGCGGCCGGCGACAGTCCAAAAGAGACGTTGGATACGCCCAGACTCACAAAGGACGACGGGAACTCACTTCGCAAGGCTGCGACCGCATCGAGCGTTTCGACGGCAGCATGCCGCGCTTCCTCCAGCCCGGTCGAGATCGGCAGGACAATGGGATCAAAGATGATGTCGTGAGGCTCGAGTCCGTACTCGCCGACCGCCAAAACGAAGATCTTTCGGCTGATCTCAACCTTGCGCGCGGCGGTGGTCGCCTGGCCGACCTCGTCAATCGCGAGGGCAACAACGGCTGCCCCGAACTTGACTGCGTTTCGAAGATTGCACGCAATTCGCGATTCCGGACCGCTGCCTTCCTCTAGATTGACCGAGTTTATGACCGGCCGACCACCGATCAACTTCAGCCCCGCCTCGATCACAGCCGGCTCAGTTGAATCGAGGAAGATCGGCGAAGTCGCTTGCCCGCGCAATCGCGAGACCACCTCGGTCATGTCCGCGACACCGTCTCGACCCGTGAAATCGACGCTCACGTCGATCGCGTGCGCACCCTGGCGCACCTGGTCCCGGGCCACTACCACGGCACCATCCCAGTCGGAACCGTCCACGAGATCCTTGAACCGGCGCGAACCCTGAGCGTTGCACCGCTCCCCGACAACAAAGACAGACGTCTGCTGCCGGAAGGGTTGCGCAACGTACAGCGACGCGCACGACGGCTCGAACAACCGGGCGCGCGGCCGAGGTGCTTGCCCGCCTAATGCGTCGGCGAGTGCACGGATGTGCTCCGGAGTCGTCCCGCAGCACCCGCCGGCGATGTTCGTTCCGAACTCCTCAACGAACACTCGGTGATGGGCCAGCAGATCCTGCGGCGTCAGGCTGTAGAAAGGCAGCCCGTCTCGCATCTCAGGCAGCCCGGCATTGGGCTGCACGCTGACGTACTTGCGAGAGTTCTCGCACAGGTATCGCACGTGCTCCGTCATCTCGACGGGCCCCGTCGCGCAGTTGACCCCGACCACATCGACGAAGCGATACGGCTCGAACGTCGCAAGCGCAGCGCCGATCTCTGAGCCGAGCAGCATCTGCCCCGTGCTCTCGATCGTTACCTGCACCATTACCGGAACCGTGCGCCCTTGGGTGCCGAAGGCCGCCGAAACGCCGGCGAGCGCCGCCTTCACCTGAAGCAGGTCATACGCGGTCTCGATGAGGATCGCGTCGACTCCGCCGTCCAGAAGTCCGCATGACTGGATCTCGTACGAGTGCTCAAGTTCGTCGAACCCGATCTGCTCAAGGCTCGGCGCCTTTGTTCCCGGACCTATTGAACCGACCACGAAGCGGGGGCGATCGGTGAAGGACGCAGCGGCCTCACGAGCGAGCTGCGCCGCGCGCAGGTTCAGCTCATGCACACGGTCGGCCATTCCGTGCTCAGCCTGTGCGACGAGGTTAGCGCCGAACGTGTTGGTCTCGACGCAATCGGCACCCGCCGCAAGGTAATCCGCGTGAATCTCCTTGACGACGTCGGGACGAGAAAGGGTCAGGACCTCGGAGTTGCCTTCCTGTCCCCAGAACCCGTCCAGACCCAGATCGCGGATCTGGATCTGCGTCCCCATGGCCCCGTCGAAAACAAGAACGCGCTCGGCCAGCGCGTCAAGAAAGATGCTCATGCGCCGCATCCTACCGGCGCCGCATCTGCTTAGATCGGGAGATTCTCCTCGGGGATCTCTGCCAGCATCGGGCAGTCACGGTCTCGGTCCGAGACGACCGGCTCGACTTCGAAAGGCCATGTGATCTCAAGCGCCGGATCGTCGTAGTAGATCCCTAGTTCATCAGTGCCGTCGAAGTACTGGTCCACCATGTACAGCAACGTGGCGTCGGTGATCGCATAGAAGCCGTGCGCAACGCCCGGAGGGATGTAGATGCCGCGTCCCTCCCCTTCCTGCAGTTCGAAGAACTCCGACTTCTCGGCGGTCTTGGATGCGGCCCGGTGGTCGTAAAGCGCAACGAACACGCTGCCCGAAGTGACATACCAGTAGTCCGCCTGAAACAGGTGGTAGTGCATTCCTCGAAGGACGCCTGCACGAGAGAGCGACAGGTTCATCTGCTTCATCTCGCGGCTGCCCGGAATCCACTCGTGGCGGTAGACCTCCGCGAACTTGCCGCGATCGTCGTCGGCCGGCTTGGGGAACACGTAGTGGACGCCCTGAATGACGTCGGACTTCTTTATGACTGCAAACTCGTTCTCTTCCACGGGCACGGAAGTGTATCGGAGCGGGCGGAAGCCTGCACCGCGGGGAGCCGTCAGGTGCCGGTCGCGCCCCACCGCCGTGTTAGTTTTCCTCGCATGACCGCACCCGAGACAAGGATTCTCGTCGAGAACCTGGGGTCTATTCCCGCCGGGCGGATCCTGGTGGCAGGCTTCGGCCCGGAGGCTGCCGAGGCATTCATCGAGCGCGGCGACATCGTCGAGGTATTCCACCTGAACCTGCGCGCGCATCGTGCGTGCTCGGTGCGGGGCGTTCCGTCAACATTCGCCCCGTGGGCGCCGGGGCCGCCCGGCTACGCGGCCGCCGCGATTCTATTGCCGAAGGAAACCGAGCGACTGCGGATGCTGCTGTCGATGGCCGCGGGACTGGTGTCCCCCGGCGGGGTCGTTCTTGTCGCAGGCCACAACGACGCCGGGATCCGATCGGCCCCCCGACACATTGGCGATCTGATTGGACCCACCGACGTCGTGGACTTCCGCCACCATTGCAGATTGTTGAGTGCGGTTGTAGCCAAACCCGGTGAGCCGTCATCCCTGGACGCTTGGCGCACTACCTGGTCCACGGAAGCTCGGGGACGCAGGTTCACCGCCGTGGGGTACCCGGGAGTGTTCGCATCCGGCCGCCTTGATGCGGGATCCGCGCTGCTGCTCGAGAACCTCCTGATCCGCCCTGAGGCGCGCGCGCTCGACGTCGGGTGTGGCTCCGGCATCGTCGGCGCGCATCTGCGGGCCGGAGGATGTCTGCACGTCGATTGCGTGGACGTCGACGCGCTTGCCCTAGAGTCGACCCGACAGACCACGCTGGCAAACGGCCTCGACGGGATCAACGTCTTCGCGTCCGACGTCTACTCCGATGCCGGCAGCGACTACGACCTCATCGTGAGCAATCCACCGTTCCACGCGGGAGTGAGGACGGCTTCGGAAGCCGCGGTCCGACTGATCCGCGAAGCTCCCGATCGGTTGCATCGCCGGGGCGAACTATGGATCGTCGCCAACCGCTTCCTCGACTACGCGCGTCACCTGAACGAGGTCTTCCCAACCCCCGAAGTAATCGCCGAGGACACCCGTTACCGCGTCTGGCGCGCGCCCCGCCCCTGATAGGCAACTGCCTCAGATCCCGCCTAAGAACCCGGTGAAAACCAAAAAAGGCGCCAAAGGCGCCTGTTTTGAGGCTTGTGCCAACAACTACATAGCGAGGACAAGAGCGGGTTCCCGTTTCATGGGAGTATCAAGTACTCCTTAGAAAGGAGGTGATCCAGCCGCACCTTCCGGTACGGCTACCTTGTTACGACTTCGTCCCAATCGCGAACCCCACGCTCGACGGCTCCTTCCCTTGCGGGTTAGGCCACCGGCTTCACGTGTTGCCCACTTTCAGGACGTGACGGGCGGTGTGTACAAGGCCCGGGAACGTATTCACCGCAGCATGCTGATCTGCGATTACTAGCGACTCCAACTTCACGAGGTCGAATTGCAGACCTCGATCCGAACTACGACAGGCTTTTTCCGATTAGCTCCGCCTTGCGACTTTGCAGCGGTTTGTACCTGCCATTGTAGCGCGTGTGCAGCCCAGGATGTAAGGGCCATGAGGACTTGACGTCATCCACTCCTTCCTCCGGCTTCTCGCCGGCAGTCTCTCCTGAGTCCCCGGCATTACCCGCTGGCAACAGAAGACATGGGTTGCGCTCGTTGCGGGACTTAACCCAACACCTCACGGCACGAGCTGACGACAGCCATGCAGCACCTGTGCTGGTTCCCGACTCAACGGGTCGATCCCCTTTCGGGTCACTACTGCCAGCATGTCAAACCCTGGTAAGGTTCTTCGCTTTGCATCGAATTGAGCCACGCGCTCCGCCGCTTGTGCGGGCCCCCGTCAATTCCTTTGAGTTTTAACCTTGCGGTCGTACTCCCCAGGCGGGGTGCTTAATGCGTTAGCTGCGGCACGGAGGAACATACGTCCCCCACACCTAGCACCCACCGTTTACGGCTAGGACTACCCGGGTATCTAATCCGGTTCGCTCCCCTAGCTTTCGCGCCTCAGCGTCAGGATCGGCCCAGCAAGTCGCCTTCGCCACCGGCGTTCCTAGCGATATCTGCGCATTTCACCGCTACACCGCTAGTTCCACTTACCTCTACCGTCCTCAAGCCAACGCAGTATCAGACGCACGTCCACGGTTGAGCCGTGAGCTTTCACGCCTGACTTACGTAGCCGCCTACGCGCCCTTTACGCCCAGTGAATCCGGACAACGCTCGCCCCCTACGTATCACCGCGGCTGCTGGCACGTAGTTAGCCGGGGCTTCCTCGTCGGGTACCGTCACCGGGTTATGCACCCGGCTTCTTTCCCAACAACAGAGGTTTACAACCCGAAGGCCTTCGTCCCTCACGCGGCGTCGCTGGATCAGGGTTTCCCCCATTGTCCAATATTCCCTACTGCTGCCTCCCGTAGGAGTCCGGGCCGTATCTCAGTCCCGGTGTGGCTGTTCGCGCTCTCACGCCAGCTACCCGTCGTCGCCTTGGTGGGCCGTTACCCCGCCAACAAGCTGATAGGCCGTGAGCCCCTCTCGGAGCGCCGGAACATTTGCCGACCAGAGGATGTCCTCCAGCCGGATCATCGGGTATTAGCGCTGGTTTCCCAACGTTATCCCCGTCTCCAAGGCAGGTTGCTCACGTGTTACTCACCCGTTCGCCGCTCCGTACCGAGGAAGCAAGCTTCCCCGGCCGATCGCTCGACTTGCATGTATTAGGCACGCCGCCAGCGTTCGTCCTGAGCCAGGATCAAACCCTCCATAGAAATTCAATCCGAAGCCGAAGCTCCGGTTTGGATTCATGGTTAGGAATTGCTTGGGTTCCCGCTCTCTTTACAAGCGTATTTCACAACCCCTCCGAAGAGAGGCTGCGCGTTCGGCTGTGTCCTCGCTATGCAGTTGTCAAGGCACAAGCACACCGGACCTGGACCCTTCCGGGTCGTAGATACCGGTTGGTTTCTGCCATCCGGTTGGACAGCAGGGAGTTAGTATATCCCTCGTTCGCCGAAAGGCAACCGGCACATCTCAACGGCCGGCCGAGGAAGTCTATAAGGGGGGATTGCTCATGCCCAAAGTGGGCGACCGCGTGATCATCGAAGGCACGAAGATCGGGAACCCGCGGAGGGAAGGCTCGCTAATCGGGGTCGTCGGCCCGCTCATCAACGTGCGCTGGTCGGACGGCACCACGTCCCTGTTCAAGCCGGGGGCCGGCGCCGTGAGGTTCGAGCCCAAGACCGGCAAGCCGAAGGTCGCACCGGCGGCGAAGACCGCAACCACAGGCAAGGCCGTGAAGTCCGCGAAGCCGGCGGCGAAGACCACTGCGACGCGGACAGCGGTCAAACCCGCCAAAGCAGCGAAGACGGCAACAAAGTCCGCAAAACCGGCCACGAAGAAGCCGGCGAAGTCATCAGTGAAGTCGGTGAAGCAACCCACGAAGAAGCCGGCGAAGAAAGCCACCAAGAAGCGCTAGGACGCTGGCGGGAACCGGATCACGCGAACCTCGGCCGCATCCGCGGCCTCGGTAGTCAGCGCACTTACGTCGAGCACGCGCTCAGCGCGTTCGACGTCAAACAGCCTTGCCCGGGTAGCCGGGCTCTTGGGCTCAAACAACACGCAGGCTTCCTGGCACGGAGCACTGGAAACATCGAAGGTTCCGAGCCTTTGCGCCTCGGCGATGATCTCGATCTTGTCCATGCCGACCAGCGGCCGCAAGACGGGAAGCCGCGAGGCGGCTTCGACCACCGAGAGATTCTCCAGCGTCTGGCTCGCGACCTGCCCGAGAGAATCCCCGGTCACCAGCGCGGCCGCCCCGTCCCGCACGGCCAGCTCCGAGGCAATCCTCACCATCATGCGTCGGTACAGCACGGTACGAAGGGCCTCGGGGCACTCAGTGGCAATCTGCTGCTGCGCCGGCGCCAGCGGCGCCAGATACAAGTTCGAGTCGTACTGGTACCGCGTGAGAATCCCTGCGATCTCCAGCGCATTGCGCACGCTCGATGCGTCGGTGAACGGTTGCGAGTGGAAATGCACGAACATGCACCGCGCACCCCGCCGCATTAAGCGCGCGGCGGCCACAGGAGAATCAATGCCGGCGCTCAGCAACACAGCGACGCGCCCGGAGACCCCTACCGGCAAGCCACCCGGACCGCTCGAGCGGTCGGCGTAGATCAGGACGAGATCCCCGACGATCTCGACGCGGCAGGTGCGGTCGGGATTGGACAGATTCACGCGTCCGCCAACGTTTTCGAGCAGCCACGCGCCCAGCTTCTCGTTAATCTCGCGCGCGCTCATTGGGAACGTTGAGTGCGCCGCGCGCGCGCGCACGGCGAACGTTTCGAAGGGCGCGGCGCGCATTGCGTCGGCGGCGAGTTCACAAATCGCGTCGAAGTCCACGATGCCTCCGCGCGCAAGCGCGTAGTTGGCGATCCCGAACACGCGCCCGACACGATCGGCGACGGCAGCGGGATCAACGCCCTCGGGTATCGGCACGAGAATGCGACCCGGCAACCGTTTCGGGTGCAAGTCGTGAAGATCCGACGTCGCCCGGCGAAGGTTCGTGACGAGCGCGCGTTCGAATACCGAGCGGTTGCGGCCCTTGAGGCCGATCTCGTGATAGTGGACGATCAGGTTCCGGCGAGCAGGTAGCGACATCGCCAAAACGCTAGATGGCGCAGGCTCTGGTGTCCACACGGGTCGTCCGGCCGTCCGACAGGCGGAGCGCGCGCGCAACCTCGGTTTCGGCCAAAGCGTAGGACTCCTCCTGGTTTTGCGCGGATGCGGCGAAAATCATCCCACGCAAGCGCCCTCGCCGGTCGATGAAGGGTCCACCGGAGTTCCCCTGGCGCACGCGGGCTCGAAGAACGTAGATCTCGCGCTGGACCAGGCCCTCTCCGTAGATGTCGCGTCCGACCGCCTCGGTGCGCGCGCGAACGCGCGCGACGGAGATCCGTCGGTCCCCTCCTCCCGGGTACCCGATGGCCGCCCCGTCGGTCCCCCGCGGCGCCGCACGACGAATGAATTCCATGCGTCGTGAGTTGAGCTTGGGAACCCACAGAACCGCGATGTCGCGTTTCGAGTCCAAATACACGACGCGCGCCGGGAAACTGCGCCCTCCCCCGTCACTCGGCTCGAGAACCCTTGTATTGCGAGTCCCGGCCACAACGTGGGCTGCGGTAATCACAGTGTGCGCCTTTACCGAGAACCCGCTGCCGTCAACGCGTCCGCCGCACCCGTCGCTTTCGATCTTGTACGTAATACGGGCGGCGGCAAGCACCTCGCGATCCCGCGCCAGCGAAGCAGGTGCCGGTGCCACCCCCGGAGCAAGCGAGGGGTTGAGTTGAGCGAAGACCTCCGGGAAACCGGTCCGCCCGAGGAAGTTCCCAATACCTGCGAGGATGTCCGGCGGGTGCGGCATCAACGCATACTCCGCCCGCAAGATCGCCGATTTCCTGAGTGCAGAGGCAAGTTCGGGCACACGCTTGGCCGGGACGCTCAGGAACCACACCGACGTCAGCGCCAGCGTACCGGCTACGACCGAGCCCAGGATCGCGTCGACCCGACGAACCCGTGCATGCGTGATGCGACGCGTGATCTTGCTTCCGGCATAGGCGATGATCGCCTCGACGATGAAGGCAATCCCCAGAAAAGCGGCAAGGGCCGCGACTGCCCGAGACATCGGCGTCCTGGGATCGATGGCGCGAACGATAGGAGTTGTCGCTGCCCCTCCGACGACCAGGCCGAGAAGAAACCCTCCCCAGGAGAAGAACTGCATAACGACCCCGCGGCGATAGCCGCCCATCAGCGCAAGGCCGGAGGCCCCGATGATGAGCAAGTCGACCCAGTTCAAGCGTCTACTCGGATGCGGCCGGCTCCGGGCGGCCCGGCTGCAACTCGGGGTAGTGCGAGCGCTTCGGCACCATCACCTTGCGGCGGAAATACAGCACTTCCACGCCGTCTTGGTTGTACCCGCGGGTCTCGACAGAGACGATTCCGCGATCCGGTTTCGACCCCGATTCCTTCTTGTCCAGCACCGTGGTCTGCGCGTAGAGAGTGTCGCCGTGAAAGACCGGAGCAGTGTGTTTGAGCGATTCGACTTCGAGGTTGGCTATGGCGCGTCCGGAGACGTCCGGGACGCTCATCCCGAGCGCAAGCGAGTAGACGAGGTTGCCGACGACCACGTTCTTCTTGAAGTGCGTCTGCGTCTCGGCGTAATGGACGTTGGTGTGCAGCGGGTGGTGGTTCATCGTGATCATGCAGAACAGATGGTCGTCGTACTCGGTGATGGTCTTTCCCGGCCAATGCTTGTAGACGTCGCCGATCTCGAATTCCTCAAAGAACCGGCCGAACTCGCGCGCCTCGCCCATCTGGTGATCCTCCCGTTGCAGCTCGAACTCGATGAAGCGTACAACCCCTGCGCGAACCCGGCCCGCTCGGACGCGCTAGATCTTGTACTTCTGCAGCAGGCTCTTGGCGATTACGATCTTTTGGATCTCGCTGGTCCCCTCGCCGATCACGAAGAACGGCGCGTCGCGATACAGGCGCTCGACCGTGTACTCCTTGGAGTACCCGTAACCGCCGTGGACCCGCAACGCTTCCATCGCGACCTCGACGCACATCTCCGACGCGAACAACTTCGCCATTCCCGCCTCGAGGTCGGCGCGCTTGCCTTCATCCTTGATCGCGGCCGCTTGCAGCATCAACAAGCGCGCGGCTTCAATCTTGGTCGCCATCTCGGAGAGCTTGAACTGGATGGCCTGGTGCTGGGCGATCGGCTTGCCGAAAGCCTCGCGCTCCTGGGCGTACTTGATCGACTCCTCGAAGGCCCGCTGCGCAACCCCGAGCGCGCGCGCCGCAACGTTGACGCGACCGACCTCGATCGCCGCCATGTTCTGGATGAACCCCTGGCCCTCTTCGCCACCGAGCAAGTTCGCCGCGGGCACGCGGCAGTCGTCAAACGCGAGTTCGGTCGTCTCGACGCCCTTGTAGCCGAGTTTCTCAATGTTCTTGCCGACGATCACACCGCCGGAGCGCTCCGCACCCGGCTCCTTCTCCACGATGAACAGCGACATCCCCTTAAAGGGCGGGTCGGTGATGGCGGTCTTGACCAGCGTGATGCAGATGCCCGCGCGCAGGCCGTTGGTCGCCCACATCTTCTGGCCGTTGATCACGTAATCGTCGCCGTCACGCACGGCGCGCGTGCGAATCGCCTGGACGTCCGAGCCCGCGTGCGGCTCACTCATCAGCAGCGCCGCGCGCGGGTTCCCCGTCGCCATCGGGGGGAGGAACCGCTGCTTCTGGTCCGCGGTGCCAAAGGTCTTGATCAGCCATGTGGCCATCGAGTGCGTGTTCAGCACGCCCGAGAGGCTCATCCACCCGCGCGCGAGTTCGACGACGGTAAGCGCGTAGGTCGTGAGCGGCATGCCAAGGCCGCCGTACTCCTCGGGCGTCATCATCCCGAAAAGGCCCATCTCTTTCATCTGCTCGACGATCCGGTCCGGGAACTCGTCCCGATGCTCCATCTCGTCCGCGACCGGGATCACCTCGCGCTCGACGAACTCGCGCACGGTGTCCAAGATCATCTTCTGGTCTTCGGTCAACTCGAAGAGAGACATAGGACTCCCCTTACCCGACGTTCAGGAAGTCGTCGACGCCCTTTGCACGAGTCATCCCGGCCGCCTCGCCGCGCGCGGCGACTTGCTCGGCCATCTTGCGGCTCGCCTCGTCGATCATCTCCTTGCCGAACATGACCGCGCCCTTGCGCTCGACTTCGGTGGCGTGCTTGTAGTGCTCCAGGATCGCCTCAGCCTTGTCGTACTCATCCTGCGTCGGCGTGAAGACTTCGTTCAGGATCGCGACTTGGTCGGGGTGCAGCGCCCACTTGCCGTCGTAACCGAGCGCGCGCGCGCGCATCGCGGCCTCGCGGAATCCGTCGAGGTCGCGGATGAGCAGGTACGGCCCGTCGATCGACTGCAGGTTGTTCGCCCGCGCCGCGACGTTGATGTGGGTGAGCACGTAGTGCCAGTGGTCGAGGTTGCCGTACCCGGGAATCGGGGCGCCGGCGGTGACGGTGGGAAGACCGAGCGACGCGCTCATGTCGGCCGGACCAAGGATCAGGTCCTCCATGCGGTCGGACGCGGCGGCGATCGCCTGGATGTTCTGAAGGCCGATGGCGGTCTCGATCTGAACTTCGAGCCCGAGGCGCTTGTTCAGCCCGACGGTGTCCTCGATCATCCGCAACAGGTTGGCGACGAACACGACATCGGACGGGTACTCGACCTTGGGGATCATCAATCCGTCGATCAGGTGGCCGGCTTCTTCGACGAGGGTAATGACATCGCGGTAGCACCACTTGGTGTAGACACCGTTGATCCGCACGATCTTGGTCGGCGCGACGAACTCATTGTTCTTCAGTGCTTCGATGATGTTTCCGCGCGCGGCTTCCTTTTCAAGCGGCGCGACGGAGTCCTCAAGGTCGAAGAAGACCTCATCTGCGGGAAGTCCGGCCGCCTTGGCCAGGAACTTCGGGCTGGAGCCGGGGACGGACAAACAAGAACGTCGTGCTCTCACGGGGTCTCCTCCTGGATCGCTTGAGTCGGAGAAGTATTGCCCGGCTCGGAGAGCCCCGCAACCGGCTCGCTAAGTCACGGGGCTGCCGGCGGCCTTCGGGCGCTGGCCCCACACCTCTCGCAGCTCCCCGATGAGCCCGTCGGCGTTCAACGACCGTGAGAGCGCGCTGCCGCCCGCGATGCGTGAGCCGTCCAGACGCCAGTTCCCCTCGAAGTGAGCCGCGAGGCTCCAGACCTCCCGCAATCCGTCTTCCCATCCGTACTCCAACCTGCCGAGCAAGACGATGTGCGTGTCGCCCTCGTTGAAACCCCCCGACAGGTTCTCACTAGGAGGTATCCCAGGCTCCTCGTCGTAACGCTTTGACGCCGGTCCGAAGACGGTGATCGTCAGAGGTCCCTTCGGCAGGTCCCCCAGGTACGTGTGGAGGATCGTCAAGCGCACATCGGTGAACTGCCGGGAGGTCACGTCGTCCGAGCCGTCCCAGTAATCGCCGTCCACGGAATTCCAGCGCGGCTCGTCTACCTTCTCGATGCGCGCGCGCGCGACGGCGTCCGCCTTCCATACAAGCTGGTCCCAGTTCTTCGCTGTGCTGTACGAGTACTCCACTCCACCGCGAGCCAAGGTCTGAATGGCCCGCTGAACACCCCAGCCGAGAACACCCATCAGCAACACGACGCCGACGAATACTCCCGCCACCCGCGGGATGTGCCGATCGGATCCTGTGGTCATGGCAACCCCCTACTGGACGCGTCTCACGTCATCCTGACAGACGGGGGCACATCTCGGCCCAAGAACGCGCAAGCCACACATAGCCATCTCCCAGACCTCTGGATAGGATCGCTCTGGAGGTCGCGATGGGATCGAAGCGGAAGGCCGGATGGTCGGAGTACATGGCCGGCGAATCCGCCGCGCGCCGGCGCTTCGAAGAGCTGGTCGCCGACGCGATCGACGCGCTGCCCGAAGAGATCAGCGCTGCGATGTCCAACGTTGCGGTGGTCGTGGAGGACGGCGGCGCGCCCAAGGACACGCTCGGCCTCTACCAGGGAATTCCCCAGCCCGACCGCGACGCCGGCTACACCGGAGCACTCCCCGACGTCATCACGATCTACCGGCGGCCGATCGAGGCGCGCGCGCGAACGCCGGAAGAACTTGCCGACGAAGTGCGCACGACCGTCTTCCACGAAGTCGCGCACCACTTCGGAATCGACGATGAACGACTGCGTGAACTCGGCTGGGACTGAGCCTCAGCTCCGCAGAATGAACGGAGTTGTGCTCTCAAGCCTCGGGCGCGCAACACGGCTGTGCACGGCCGCACCCTCGACGGCGCGAGCGATGGCGGGCATCACCCGGGGGTCGAACACCGACGGAATGATGTTCTCCTCGTCGAGTTCGGCGTCCGAGACGATGGAAGCGAGCGCGCGCCCGGCGTCGATCTCCATCTCGGGCACGATGCCGCGCGCGCGACAGTTCAGCAGGCCGCGGAAGAACCCGGGGAAGACCAACACGTTGTTGATCTGGTTCGGGTAATCGCTGCGTCCGGTTGCCACGATGCGAACGTTCTCGGGCACTTCCTCCGGCATGATCTCGGGGGTCGGGTTCGCAAGCGCGAACACGATCGCGTCCGAGGTCATCCCCGCGAGCCAGTCCGCCTTGACGAGTCCCGGGCCGCTCACTCCGACGAAGGCGTCGGCACCGCGCAACGCGTCCTCAAGAGATCCCTTCAGGCCGCTTCGATTCGTGTGCTCGGCGATCCAGCGCTTCGCATCGTTCATATGCTCGGTTCGCTCGCGATGAACGATGCCGGATCGGTCGACGCCGATCACGTCGCCGACGCCCACTTCGATCAGCAGGCGCGCGCAGGCGACGCCCGCCGCGCCCATCCCCAAGAACACGATCCGCATGTCCTCAAGACGCTTGCCCACCACGCGCGCGGCGTTGAGCATCGCCGCGAGCGTCACCACGGCCGTGCCGTGCTGGTCGTCGTGGAACACCGGGATGTCCAGCTCTTCGCGAAGGCGTCGCTCGATCTCGAAGCACTCAGGCGCAGCGATGTCCTCTAGGTTTATCCCGCCGAAGCCGGGGGCAATCGCCTTTCCGACCGCGACCACCTCGTCCACCGTGCGCGCGTTCGCGCAGATCGGGTATGCGTCGATATCGGCGAACTCCTTGAAGAGCATCGCCTTGCCCTCCATCACCGGCATCGCCGCCTCCGGACCGATGTCGCCGAGCCCGAGCACAGCAGTCCCGTTGGTGAGAACGGCGACTGAGTTCCGCTTGATCGTCAGTTCCCACACGCGTTCACGGTCGTCGGCGATAGCCAAAGACACGCGGCCGACCCCCGGCGTGTACGCCATCGAAAGATCGTCGCGCGTCTTCAGTGGGTACTTCGGCACCACCGAGATCTTGCCTCCGTCGTGCATCGCGAAGGTGCGGTCGGTGATCGCCCGCACCTCGGCTCCGTGAACTCGCTGCGCCGCGCGCACGATCTGATGCCCGTGTGCCTCGTCTCGGCACTTGACGTTCAGGTCGCGCACGACTTCCTTCCCTCGGTGTTCCACGAGGTCCAGGGCGCCCAAATCCCCGCCGGCTCGCCCGATCGCCGAAGTCAGGCGGCCGAGCGTTCCGGGAACGTTTTGGAGCGTGACGCGAATCGTTAGGGTGTATCCCGCAGAAGGCGTGAGCTGAGCCATAGACCTGCGGATTATAGTCCCGGGTATGCGCCGCGTCCGGGCGACCCTGATGGCCGCATTGCTCATCGCCCCGACGGGGGCGGTCGCGGCCGAGGATATGCGCGTCGAAACGCTTCGTCGGCTGAGCTTCCCCACGTCGCTGCAATTCACGGATTCGGGTGACATGTTGTTCGTCAACGAACGCGTCGGTCGGGTCCGGATCATCCGCCACGGCGCACTGCAAGCCGAACCCTTCGCGCGCATTGACACCACGACGGCCGGCGAGGGCGGACTGCTCGGACTGGCTCTGCACCCGAAGTTCCAAGACGGGGAGCCCTGGGTGTACGTGTTCTACACGCTGCCGGGAGGCAAGACCGACCGCGTCGAACGCCTTCGGTCGGACGGGCGCCGGGCAGTGGCTCGCGAAATCGTGATGGATCGATTGCCCTCGGGATCCCAATACCACCACGGCGGGATCCTGGCATTCGGGCCCGACGGGAAGTTGTATGTGAGCAACGGCGAGGCGCACGACCAGCGGCGCGCGCAAGACCCGCGCGCGCTCGGTGGCAAGGTGTACCGGATCAACGACGACGGCACGATTCCCGCAGACAACCCAATCGCCGGTTCCCCCACGTGGTCCTGGGGACATCGCAACTCCTTCGGGCTGGCCTTCGACCCGGAAACGGGCAACCTGTGGGAGAGCGAAAACGGGCCCGCGAGCAACGATGAGGTGAACCTGATCCGGCGCAAGGGGAACTACGGCTGGCCGGTCGTCAAGGGCCGCGCCGAGGACCGCCGGTTCATCAATCCGGTGATCGACTACACCAATATCGTCGTGCCGACCGGGATGGCCTTTGCCGGAGAAGCTTTCGGATCCTTCGCTGGAGACCTGTTCTTGGGAACCTACGGTGAACGCGCCATCCATCGGTTGCATCTGTCCGGGAACCGGAACTCGGTGACAAGGGACACCGTTGTGGCGCGCTTGGACGAAGGCGTCGTCGGAATGACCTGGGGGCCGGACGGTTTGTACTTCACCACCCCGTCGGGGTTGCAAGTGGTGCGCGCGCAGGGGGCGACGCCCTCCGCGCGCCCGACGCAGACCGCGTCGCCATCCCCGACACCGAGTTCGACTCCGGCGACCCCGCCGGCCGACGCCGACAACAACGCGGCCTTGCGCGCGCTCTTGGGGCTCGGCGTTTTGGCCGCATCCTGGTTGGCCGCGCGCGGCCTAGGAGACCGCTGATTTAGTCGCCAACTTCGGCGGTGTTTGGGTCCCGATGTGAGAACATCGCACCATGGCCAAGGGGAAGACTCCAACCCAGGTTCAGTTCGAGGACGCGGCCCGGCTCTTGGGC
>JBAZZY010000027.1 GCA_041658565.1 Actinomycetota bacterium
TGCGGCGAGCCACGGCGATGACGTCGCGACGGAACTCCTCGGGGAACGCTTTGGGCATGGTGACCTTTCCTTCCGGTGAGGACCTAATCCTCACACATCAGGAGTCAACCGAACCTGGGGCAGTCCCAGGAGATGGAAATCGCGCTCGAACAACTGAGCGCCAAGAACGATGAGGCGGTACGCCTTCGCGATGAGGTAGACGAGGAGCACGGCCGGTATCGAGCGCTATTCGAAGATGCTCCCACGTGCTTTCTCGTGACCGATTCCATCGGAGTTATTCGCGAGGCGAATCACCGGGCCGCATTGCTCTTGGGGGCGAAGACGGAGTCGTTGATCGGGGAGACCGTCCTATCCTTTGTTCAACAGGACGATCGCGAGGGGTTGCGGGTTCGCCTTTACGAGATCGCGAAGGAGCAGGTGACGCGGTATTGGGAGGCGACGCTTGGACCGCGTGACGACCACGGTGTGCCTTGTGCCTTCGAAGTAGCCCCGTTCCGTGATCCGCGTAGCCCCGGCCCGGGTCTGCGGTGGGTGATCACCGACATCAGCGCCCAGCAGCAAGCGCGCACGGCGATGCAAAACGCGCTGGACAGGGAGCGGAACGCCGCCCACCGTTTGAAGGAACTCGATGAGTTCAAGAACGCGATGCTCGTGGCGGTGTCTCACGAGCTTCGGACGCCGCTGGCGGCCATCCTCGGCTTCGCGCAGGTACTTGAGCGTTATCGCGATCTGGACTCCGACCAGGCGAGTGAGCTGCTTCACCGGCTGGTCGTCAACGCGCAGAACCTCGACCGGCTGCTGGGGGACCTGCTCGATCTGGAGCGATTGAGGCGGGGAATCATGAAGCCGAGATTCGCCCGGATCGCCCTGAGCATGGTCGTCCGCGATGCCGTTGCGGCAATGGACGTCGCCGGTCGCAGCGTCCAGATCGAGGCGCCGAGCGTGTGGATCGATGCCGACGAGGCGAGGGTGCGGCGCGTCGTCGAGAACCTCGTAGCCAATGCGTTCAAGTACGCGCCCGGCAGCCCGGTATGGATCCGCGTGGTGCCTGAGCAGGGTGGAGCGATCATCTCGGTCGACGATACGGGTCCCGGGGTCGCCGACGATCTGAAGAAGACCATCTTCCTTCCGTTCGAACGCGGCAAGGTGCCCTCTACCGCGCCCGGAACCGGCATCGGGCTCAGCCTCGTGCGCCGTTTCGCGGCGATGCACGGAGGGCGCGCGTGGGTGCAGGATCGCCCGGGAGGGGGGGCGTCGTTCCGCGTGTTCCTGCCCGCGCGCGCGAGTGACCCGGTCGTGGAGACGGCAACCGACGACACCTCCGACGCATGAACGTCTGCGTGCTTGCGATTCGAAGCCGCTCGCGTGGCGCAGGCCGGGGTACGTCTTTAGACTAGGCCGTTCCCACTTCCGACCGAGGAATGCCTGCATGTTCGATGCGTTGAGTGATCGGATCGAGGGCGTATTCAAGCGCCTTCGCGGCCGCGGACTTTTGACCGAGGAACACGTCGATGAGGCCTTGCGTGAAGTGCGCATGGCGCTGCTCGAGGCCGACGTTCACACCGCTGTGGTGCGCGAGTTTCTGGCGCGGGTGCGCGAGCGCGCGGTCGGGGACGAGGTGCGCAAGGCGCTCACCCCAGGACAGCAGGTCGTCAAGATCGTCCACGACGAACTGGTCGCGATCCTGGGCGCGAAGAACGTTCCGCTGAAGATGTCGCCGAAGTCGCCGACGGTGATCATGCTCGCGGGGTTGCAGGGGTCGGGCAAGACGACGGCCGCCGGCAAGCTCGCGCGGATGCTGAAATCCAAGGGCAAACGCCCGCTGCTGGTCGCCTGTGACCTGCGGCGCCCCGCGGCAATCGAACAGCTCAAACTGCTCGGCGACCAAGTCGACGTGCCCGTCTTCGTGCGAACGGGCATTTCGGCACCGGACGTTGCGGCCGCCGGCGTGGAGGAGGCCGTGCGTTTGTCGCGCGACGTGGTCATCGTCGACACCGCGGGACGCCTTGCCGTCGACGAAGAGATGATGGCCGAGGCTGTGCAGATTCGGGACCGCATCCGGCCCTTCGAGACGCTGTTTGTCGTCGACGCCATGACCGGTCAAGACGCGGTCAACACCGCGACCGCGTTCCTCGATCGAGTCGACTACACCGGCATCATCCTGTCCAAGCTCGACGGAGACGCGCGCGGTGGAGCCGCGCTGTCGATCGCGCACGTGTCGGGACGACCGGTGAAGTTCGCCTCGATCGGCGAGCGTCTGGACGCGTTCGAGCCGTTCCACCCCGACCGCATGGCCGGCCGGATCCTCGGGATGGGCGACGTGATGACGCTCATCGAGAAGGCCGAGGAGGCATACGAAGCCGAGGAGACTGCCGTCCTCGAGGAAAAGATGCGCAAGGCCACCTTCGGCCTGGACGACTTCCTGGAACAGATGCGCCAGTTGCGCAAGATGGGCCCGCTCTCGTCGTTGCTTGGGATGATGCCGGGGATGCGCGGGGCCTTGAAGGATGTGAATATCGACGAAGGCGACATGGCCCGGGTAGAGGCGATCATCCACTCGATGACTTTGGGAGAACGGCGCGATCCCTCGGTCATCAACAACTCGCGGCGCCAGAGGATCGCGCGCGGGTGCGGGCGCACCGTTGCCGACGTAAACGGGCTTTTGCGCCAGTTCGACCAGGCCAAGGTCATGATGCGCGCGATGGCCGGCGGCGGGGGACTGCCTTCGATGCCGCACTCGCTGACGCGCGCGGCCGGCGGCGGCTCCGGCGGCGGCAAGCCCAAGGAGCGCGCCCACCGTCCCAAGCAGCACGGCAAGAACAAGAAGCGCAAGCGCAAGTAGCGCGGGTTTACGCCTGCGTTGTCGCGCCGCAGAGAGCCTGCAGGCCCATTCACGTGGACCTGGTCCAGTTGCTCACGCGTTCCGCAGGTAAGGCCCTGGAGTCGCAGTGCAACCGTTGTCTCTGGCCCATTACCGTGGTAATGTGCCGGCATGACGCTCGCGCATTCCAAGGTGACGGCACAGGGGCAGATCTCGGTGCCGGCGTCCGTTCGAAGGAAGCTCGGGATCGGACCAGGGGCGGTTCTCGAGTGGGAAGACCGGGGCGGACAAGTCGTCGTGCGGCGCGCCGGCCGGTTCACGTCCGAGGACGTTCATCGTGCGCTGTTCCTTGGTCGCCCGCCCACGCGGAGAACCGCTGAGGAGATCAGGCAGGGAATTCGCCGCCACGTCAAGGAACGGCATGCGCGCGGTTGACACCAACGTCCTTGTGCGGCTCCTCGCGCGCGACGACCCGACCCAGGTTTCCGCCGCAGAGCATTTCGTGGCGAAGGGGGCGTGGGTTTCCCACCTTGTGCTCGCCGAAACCGTATGGGTACTGGACAGCGTTTACGGACGGGGTCCGGAGAAGATATGCGCCGCGGTGGACATGCTCCTCAATCACAAGGACCTGACGATCCAGGATGCGGACGTCGTCGCGGCGGCCTTGGAGCGGTTTCGCAAGAAGCCGCGCGTCGAGTTCTCCGATTGCCTTGTTCTCGAAACCGCGCGGAAGGCTGGGCACTTGCCGCTTGGGACCTTCGACCGCGAACTCGCGGGGTGCGACGGGGCTCAGAATCTGACAGGGGTCGGTCCGGCCCGCACGCGCGCGCGGCCGGGCCGGAAGGGCTGAAGTGCGTGCCCCTCTGTCTTCGCGCAGGTAGCGCGGTGCGCGGTTCTCCTGTAACCTTGGCCGCCGTGGTACGCATACGACTTCTCAGAGCGGGCAAGCGCAAGCAGCCCCAATACCGTGTTGTGGTGACCGATCAGCGGTCGCCGCGCGACGGGCGTTTTATCGAGATCCTGGGGCGGTATAACCCGTTGCCAAACCCTTCGGAGATCGTCATCGATGAGCCTCGCGCGCTGCACTGGTTGCAGCAGGGCGCGCAGCCTTCGGAGAGCGCGACCGCGCTCCTCAAGCGCACCGGCATATGGCAGAAACACAAGCAGGCGAAGACCGCGAAGTAGTCGGAGGCGATCTCGTCTCCGAGACTCTCGCGTATCTTGCCCGAGCCATCGTCGAGCACGTCGATCAGGTGTCGGTTGAGCAGGGTGAATCCGACCGTGGGCTGGTTTATCGTCTAAGGGTTCACCCCGACGACATGGGCCGCGTGATCGGCCGAAACGGCAGGGTCGCCCGCGCTATTCGACAGGTGGCTCGAGTTGCCGCTGCGCGAGTCGATACGACCGCGGTCATCGAGATCGGCGACTAGTACCGCCATGGAGCCCGAGCGGCTCGTGGTCGGCCGCGTGGTAAAGCCGCATGGGATCCTTGGGGAAGTGTCGATCGAGGTGCTCTCCGATGCCCCCGAGCGCTTCGCTCCGCGTTCTCAGATGCTCGCCGGCGGGCGTGAGGTAGTCGTCGTCGCCTCACGGCCGCACCAAGGCAGGCTGCTTGTTCGATTCGAGGGCGTCGCCGACCGCAACGGGGCCGAAGTGCTGCGTGGCTTGCTTTTGACGATTCCGGCCTCGGAAGCGGCACCTTTGGACGAATGGTCCTTTTACCCGCACGATCTACACGGATGCGCCGTGGTCGCCGAGGATGGATCGAAGATCGGGACCATGTTGCGCGTGGAGGAGAGCCCGGCGAATGATTTATGGGTGGTCGACGCCGGAGGCCGTGAGGTTCTGGTACCGGCGGTGCGCGCGATCGTGATAGCGGTAGATGTTGAGGCGCGGCGCATCACCGTGCGACTTCCGGAGGGGCTGTTGTAGATGCGCCTGGACATCATCACGATCTTCCCGGAGTACTTCGCCGGACCACTTCAGGCAGCGCTGCTCGGCAAGGCGCGCGCGCGCGGCATCTTGGACATTGCGGTGCACGATCTGCGCGACTACGCCCACGACCGTCACCGGACGGTTGACGACGACCCCTTTGGGGGCGGACCGGGAATGGTCATGAAGCCCGAACCTTGGTTCGAGGCGGTGGAGTCGATCCCAGGGTGGGAGGGCGCGCGCCGTATCCTTTTGACCCCGGCGGGGCGCCGGTTGGATCAGCGCGCGGCCGAAGGTTTGAGCAATGCGTCTCACGTCATTTTGATGTGCGGCCGGTACGAAGGCGTGGATGAGCGAGTTGCCCAGGGGTTGGCGACCGACGAGATCTCCATCGGCGATTACGTGCTGGCCGGAGGTGAGGCCGCATCGATGGTCGTCATCGAGGCGGTCACGCGGCTGGTTCCCGGCGTGATCGGGGAACCAGCGTCGCTGGAGCAGGAGTCCTTCACCACGGGCCTTCTGGATTATCCCCATTACACCCGGCCGGCCGAGTTTCGCGGACAGACGGTCCCGCCGGTGCTTTTGTCGGGGAATCACGCCGAAATCGAGCGCTGGCGCGCGGCTGAAGCACTTCGCAGGACGCGCGAGCGGCGACCCGATTTGCCGGGTCTTTCCACTCAGGTTGCCGGGGCCGAGTCACCTGATAACATTACCGCCCGACCCACACCATCCTCGATTCCTGGAGTGCCCGATGAACAAGGTTGATATCGTCGAGCGTCCGCGCCTGCGGAACGACATCCCGCCGTTCCGTCCCGGCGACCAGGTGAAGGTCCACGTGAAGGTCCGTGAGGGCACGCGTGAGCGCGTCCAGATCTTCGAGGGTGTCGTGTTGGCCCGCCGCGGAGGCGGGCTCCGGGAGTCCTTCACCGTGCGGAAGATTTCCTTCGGTGTCGGGGTTGAGCGAACGTTCCCGCTCCACGCGCCGGCTCTCGCCAAGATCGAAGTCGTTCGTTACGGAAAGGTCCGCCGGGCCAAGCTTTACTACTTGCGCGAACTGCAGGGCCGCAAGGCGAAGATCGCTGAGCGTCGTACCCGGATCCCCGGTGCGGTCGCTGTGGCTGAAGTGGCTCCGGAGCCGGTTGCCGAGGTCCTCGAGGTCGAGCAGGCCGAGGTCGAGCAGGCCGAGGTGCTCGAGGTCGAGCAGGCCGAGACTCCCGCCGCCGACGAGCAGTAGCAGCGCCGGCCGGCGCAATGGTCCCGACGCGATTCTCTACTGAAGGGCTCCAAGCCGACTGGCCGACGCAGCCCGCAGGGCCCCCGCCGCCGAGCGCGAGTCGCACTGCCATCTTTCGCGAGTTGCCGTTCTTGGTCTTTGTTGCGTTCGGGGTCGCGTTACTGATCAAGACATTCTTGATTCAGGCTTTCTTCATTCCCTCGGCATCGATGGAGCCGACGCTGCATGGCTGTCCCGGCTGCGCCGGCGACCGTGTTCTGGTGAACAAGCTTGCGTATCGGTTCCGCGAGCCGCAACGCGGCGAAGTGATCGTGTTTATCGCCAAGCACGATTCCGAACCAAAGTCGAGTCTGCGTAAGGTCTACAACCTGTTCTTCGAGGGTCTCGGAGTCACTCGCCCCGCCGAGACCGATTTCGTCAAGCGCATCATCGGCCTTCCCGGTGATCGCATCCAGGTGACGGCCGACGGCGTATACATAAAGCCGCCCAACGCTCCAACGTTCCGCCTTCGCGAGCCGTACATCTTTGACCGGGCCGAGCAGGGTCCGGCACAGGCGAGATACGTGGTGCCTGAAGGGCTGTACTTCGTGATGGGGGATAACCGAGGCAATTCTTCCGACAGCCGAAGTTCGCTCGGTCCGATCAAGCGTGAGGACATCATCGGGAGGGCGTTCGTCAAGGTGTGGCCGGTCCCGCGAATGGGTCTAATCCAACCGCCGTGCTACCCGCAGAAGGACCCCAAGGTCTCCTGTTCCGAAGTGAAGACGACGTCACCGCGCACCGCGGCGGTTCCGCTGGGGGCGGCCATCATCCTGGCGGTACTGCCGGCGGTGTTTCGCCGTAAATCCGGCATCCCGTCCCGCTGAGGCGCTTCGCGCGCGGTACAGTCTCGCCCATGGACGACGCCGAATCACCGATCGGGAACTCGACGAACCCATCCGAGATCTCCGCGGGGGGTTCTTCGGACGCATCGACGCCACCTGCTGCTCCTCGACGTAGTTTCCTGCGCGAGTTGCCGGTCCTGGTGATCATCGCCTTCGTTCTCGCGGTCCTGATTAAGACTTTCCTCGCTCAGGCCTTCTTCATCCCTTCGGAGTCGATGGTCCCGACGCTCGAAGTTGGTGACCGGATTCTGGTGAACAAGCTCGCCTTCCGCTTGCGCGAGCCGCAGCGGGGGGAAATCATCGTGTTCGCCGAACAATATGACGCGGCTCCGCGGTCGTTTCTGTCGCGCGTCAGAAGTGTGCTCTTCGAGGGGCTGGGAGTAACCCGGCCGGCGGAAACGGACTTCATCAAGCGAGTCATCGGACTTCCGGGAGAGACGGTGCGACTTTCGAAGGGAGTCGTGACGATCACCGACACCGCCGGCAAAGAGATCACACTGGACGAGTCCTATGTCACCGGTGAGCCCGATCTGGAGCCGTTCGGGCCGTACACGGTGCCGCCGGGTACGTACTTCGTGATGGGGGATAACCGGCCGAACTCGGCCGACAGTCGGACTCGTCTGGGACCCATCGACCGTGCCGACATCGTCGGGAAGGCGTTCGTGCGAATCTGGCCGGTCTCGCGGTTTACGCTCTTCCACCGGCCGGTCTACGAGGCGTCGCAGCCGGCGAGACCGTGATCGCGTCCGGCGCCCCGCGGGCGACCGTCGGTCCCGACGGGCGCCTCGAGCAGCGCCTTCGCGATGCCGGCTTCCGGCTGATTGCCGGCGTGGACGAGACAGGACGAGGCGCGCTTGCCGGACCGCTGGTCACGTGCGCCGTGATTCTGCCCGAGGATGCCCGGTTGCCGGGGCTGCGAGATTCCAAGCTGCTGTCGCCGGGCGCGCGCGAGACGTTGGACGTCGAGATACGCCGGCAAGCCGTCGCCTTGTCGGTCGTTCGGGTCCCGCCCGCCTCGATCGATCGGCGCGGCCTGCATCGCTCCAACTTGCGCGCGCTGCGGGACGCGGCCGTGCGCTTGCAGCCGGCCCCGGATTACCTACTCGTGGACGGATACCCGATCGCGCGCGCTCCCTTTCCGTCTCTGTCGATCAAGAAGGGTGATCGCGTTTCGGTCGCAGTCGCGGCGGCCTCGGTCGTCGCCAAGGTCGCGCGCGACCGCATCATGGCCGCGCTGGCCGCGCGCTACCCGGAGTACGGGTTCGATTCGAACAAGGGGTACGGTACCCCCGACCACTTGGAAGCGATCCGGCGGGTTGGCCCTTCACCGCAGCACCGGCTGAGCTTTGCCGGCGTAGGGCAGCAGTCGCTGTTTGGGCCGCAGGACGCGATGGGAGAGCCATGAGTGTCGACGACCTTGAGCAGTACGAAGCCGAGATTGAACTGGCGATGTACCGGGAGTACCGCGACGTCTTGCCGATGTTCTCCTACGTCGTCGAAACCGATAAGCGTTTCTACCTCGCCAACGGGGTGGAAGTGCACCGGCACGAGAGCGTCGGAGACACGCACTACGAGTTGGTGCTCACCGATGCTTGGGTGTGGGACATCTATCGGCCGAACCGCTTCGTGGCTAACGTCCGAATCCTGACGTTCTCGGACGTCAACATCGAGGAGTTGAAGCGTCCCGCCGTACCCGACACCCCGGAGGGGTTAACCGGCTCCTAAGCCGCGCGCCGGAGTGTTTCGAACGCGAGGTTCCGCCCGGTTTTCTTCGGACGGATTGCGAACCTCGCGGCGGTCGCGATGATCGTGCCCTCGAAGCGGGCGTGCCGGCGCGGTAGCGTCGGCCCACGATGGATCGAAACGAACTTGGCCGCATGGGAGAGTCGCTCGCCGCGCGATATCTGCAGTCGCACGGCTGGAGCGTGGTCGAACGCAATGTGCGCTACCGCGAAGGTGAACTCGACCTCGTTGCCGAGCGCGCCGGCGTGCTGGCATTCGTGGAGGTGAAGACCCGGAGGTCGCGCGCGTTCGGAACCCCGGCGGAGGCCGTAACGCGCCTTAAGGCAGCACGTATTCGCCGCCTTGCGTCGCGCTACCTGACCGAGCACCGGCCGCGCGCGCGAGACATCCGCTTCGACGTGGTCGACGTGCTGCGGGTCGGAGAGAACTACCGCGTCACGCATCTTGAGGACGCGTTTTGATCGCGCGCGCCGAGTCGGTTGCTCTCGTGGGGATGGACGGCCATCGCATCGACGTTGAGGTGTCACTGGCCCCGGGCCTTCCTGTGTTTACGATCGTCGGTCTCCCGGACCCTTCGATCCAGGAGGCGCGGGAGCGCGTGCGCGCGGCGGTTCAGTCGTCGGGAGAGGACTGGCCGCTCAAGCGTGTGACCGTGAACCTGTCGCCGGCGCACTTGCGCAAGGCCGGCAGCGGTTTCGATCTCGCGATGGCGCTCGGGCTGCTGGCGGCGGCGGGACGGATCGCGCATGAGCGATTGCGCGAGGTCTGCGTGCTGGGTGAGTTGTCGCTGGACGGATCGGTGCGCCGAATTCGCGGCGTGCTGCCGGCGTCGATCGTGGCGTCGCGCGCGGGGGCGCGCGCCGTCATGGTCCCGGTTGCGAACGCGCGCGAGGCCGCTCTCGTGCGAGGTCTGGACGTCTTTGCGGTTGAGCATCTGCAGCAGGCTGTGAGGTTTCTTCGCGGGGAGTGCGAACTCGACGGGGTGCCGCCGGCACCGCCGGGGTCGGGCTCCGCGCTGGATGAACCCGATCTAACCGACGTGCGAGGAAACTCGACGGCGAAGCGGGTTATTGAAATCACCGCTGCCGGCGGGCACAACGTGCTCATGATCGGCGCCCCGGGCGGCGGCAAGACAATGCTCGCTCGTCGTCTTGCCGGGATCCTGCCGCCGATGACCGAGCGCGAGGCGTTTGAAGTTACTCGGATCCACTCGATCGCCGGTTTGCTGTCCGACGACGGCGGCTTGGTCGACCGGCGTCCGTTCCGTGCTCCGCATCACTCGGGGTCAACGACGGGACTGGTCGGCGGCGGCAGCGGAATGCCGCATCCAGGGGAAGCGTCTCTTGCGCATCGCGGGGTCTTGTTCCTGGACGAGTTCGGGGAGTTCCGCCGTGAGGTCTTGCAGGCGCTGCGCCAACCGATGGAGGACGGCGGGATCACGATCGTTCGATCTCGTTGGGCGGTGACGTACCCGGCACGGTTCCAGCTTGTCGCGGCATCGAACCCGTGCGCGTGCGGGCACTTCGGCGACTCGCTCCGCCCGTGCGTGTGCGCGCCGGGAAGGGTGATGGCGTACCAGGAACGCTTAACCGGCCCGATCGTGGACCGGATCGACCTTCAAGTCGAGATTCCGCGCCTGGCGCGCGGCCAGTTGTTCGCGGCGCCCGAGGGGGACTCGTCGGCGACTGTGGCGCAGCGGGTGGCAGGCGCGCGCGAAGTGCAGCGCGCGCGTTTTGGGGAAAGCGGTGCCGCGTCCAACGCTGAAGTGCGCGCGGCCGACATCGAGCGACTGTGCCTGCCGACCGCGGCTGCGCGCGCGGTTCTGGAGCGCGCGATCGAGGGCCTGGCGCTCAGCGCGCGCGGCGCGCACCGCGTGATGCGGGTCGCGCGCACGATCGCCGACCTTGGCGGCGAGGAGCAAACTGGTAGTGACTGCGTTGAGGAAGCGCTTGGCTACCGGGTGCTGGACGCTAGGGAATGAGCGTGGACGGGCGTGCCGACGTTCGGGTCGCGCGACGGCGGGATGCGGAGTTTCTCGACTGTCTGCGCGAGATCGAACCGGTACCGGAAACCCTGTGGGTGCTCGGCAGGGATCTGCGCGCTCTCGGCCCGTGTGTAGCCATTGTAGGCGCGCGCAGCCCTACGCCGTATGGGCTTGAGGTGGCGCGCGGTCTGGCCTCCGACTTGGCGTCGGCCGGCGTTTGTGTCGTAAGTGGAATGGCTCGCGGGATCGACGCTGCCGCTCATGAGGGTGCGCTTGCGGCCCGTGGAGCGACGGTGGCCGTTTTGGGAAGCGGCGTCGACGTTCCCTATCCGGCAATGAACCGCCCGCTGTACGAGCGCATTGCGCGGAACGGCACGATCGTCTCCGAGTTCGCTCCGGGAACCAGGGCGCGCAAGTTCCACTTCCCCAGGCGCAACCGCATCATCGCGGCACTGGCCTCGGCGGTCGTCGTAGTTCAGGCCGCCCGGCGTAGCGGCGCGCTTGGAACCGCGGGGCTCGCTCTGGATGCCGGAAGAGAGGTACTTGCCGTGCCCGGGGATGTGCGTTCGGAGTTGTCGGTCGGGCCGCATGCCTTGTTGCGCGACGGGGCGAAATTGTGCGCGTGCGCCGGAGACGTGCTGGACGGCCTGCACCTGGAGTTGATCCGACCGGCGGGCCAGGATCCGAAACGGTCGTGCCCGCAGGAGGCCGCCGTTGTGCGCGCGCTCGCGGCCGGACCGGCGCGCGCCGACCAGATCGCGGCGCGCGCGGAACTCGATCACCCCGCGGCGATGAGAGCGATTGCGCGGTTGGAGATCGCCGGGATCGTTGCACGCGGCCCGGGAGGCGTATACCGACGCCGAGAGATCGGCGGTGCTTGACCCGTCACCCCCCAGCCCCGATAGTGGGCCGTCCGGGACGTTGGGAAGGGTGGCATGGCGACTCCCGAGCAACGCCGCACCATCGCATCGCAGAGCGCCGAGCTTCTCGACGCGTTTCTGGCGCATATGGACGCAGGTCTCGGGCGGTCGCCGAACACCGTCGCGGCCTACCGGCGAGACCTGAGTCAGTTCTTCGAGTTTTGCGCCCGGCTGGGCGTTTCCTCCTTGGATGCCTCGACCACAGATATCCGACGTTTCCTTGCTCAGCGCGGCACGCTGGGGGATGCACGAAGCACGGTCGCCCGCAAGGCGTCTGCGGTGCGGTCGTTCTACCGGTTTCTTGTTCTGCGCTCAAAGGACCGAGAGGACAACCCCGCGCTGCTCGTCGCGTCCCCAAAGCGGCCGCGACGGCTTCCGCGTGTTGTGAAGGCTTCGCAGGTGAGTGCGCTGCTCGAGCTGCCGCCCGGCGACGACCCGTACGGATGCCGGGACCGTGCCATCCTCGAGCTGTTGTATGGTTCGGGCATGCGGGTAGGTGAACTCGTCGGACTCAACGTGGACAGCGTCGACTTCGGGCGCCGACAGGTTTGCGTTCTCGGCAAAGGGCGCAAAGAGCGGATGGTCCCGCTCGGCGAACCAGCCGCGGACGCTGTGCACGTGTACCTCGACGAGGCGCGTGGGCAGCTCGTGCGGGAACAATCGCCGAATGACGCTTTGTTCTACAACCGGCGCGGCAAAAGGATGGGACAGCGAGACGTCCGGGCGATGGTGACTAAGTACGTGTCGGAAGCCATTCCCGGAGGCAAGGTGTCGCCGCACACATTTCGCCATGCGTTCGCGACGCACTTGCTCGATGGTGGCGCGGATCTGCGCAGTGTCCAAGAGTTGCTCGGTCACGTCGACCTCAAGACGACCCAGATTTATACTCATGTTTCCAGAGAGCGGTTGAGAAAGGTCTATGACGACGCCCACCCCCGAGCCTGACCCGGCAAAGCGCGCCCACGGCGGGGCCTCCCAGCAAAAGCGGCAATCCGACGCTGCGTCCAGGGGGTCGGCTGCGGCCATAACCGCCGTGGCTGAGTTGTGGAGCGAATTCAAGACGACCGGGAGCCGGGAGTCTCGCGATCGTCTTATCCTGAACTACGCCCCGCTGGTGAAGTACGTGGCCGGACGTGTTTCGGTTGGGCTCCCGCAGAACATCGAGCAAGCGGACCTTGTCTCCTACGGGATCTTCGGGTTGATCGATGCCATCGAGAAGTTTGATCCTTCCCGCGACATCAAATTCGAGACTTACGCCATTAGTCGTATTCGCGGTGCGATCATCGACGAGTTGCGAGCGATCGACTGGATTCCGCGTTCGGTGCGGTCCAAGGCCCGCGAGGTCGATCGCGCCACGACGAAACTCGAGAACAAGTTGCACCGACCGCCGACCGACGGCGAGTTGAGCGAGGAACTCGGAATCGGTCTCGACGAGCTGCAGGGCATGCTGAATCAGATCAACCTGGTGTCGGTTGTTGCTCTGGAGGAGTTGATGTCTCCGGGGGGAGACAAGGGCGAGAAGATGTCGCTCGTCGACACGCTCGAAGACGCTGAGGCTCCGGATCCCGTGGCGCTGTTCGAAAGCGCCGAGACGCGGCAGATTCTCGCGAAGTCGGTCAATGTCTTGCCGGAGCGTGAACGGCTGGTCATCACGCTTTATTACTACGAGGGTTTGACGCTGGCGGAGATCGGCGCGGTCCTGGGCGTCACTGAGTCGCGCGTGTGCCAGATGCATACGAAGGCCGTCATGGATCTGCGCAACAAGATGAAGGCGGCCACGCAGTAAGCGACGGTCGCCCCGAGCGAATCCGCCCGTTCCTCCCGTTCGTGCGCTCGCAGCCGTTTGGCGTAGCCTGCCGCGCATGCGGGCCAAGGCAGTCATTGCGGCACTAATCCCGGCGCTGATCGCCGCCGCTCCCGCGCGCGCAGTCGTGGTCGACTTCGTCCGCCCGGTGGTGGGTCCGGTCGCGCGCCACTTCGAGCCTCCGCCGACTCCGTACGCGGCCGGGCACCGCGGGATCGATCTGGAGGTCCCGGCCGGCACTACCGTGGTCGCCGCCGCGGCCGGGACGGTGGCGTTCGCCGGGCAGGTCGGCGGTACCTACGCGGTCTCGATCGACCACGCCGATGGCTTACGCACTACCTACTCGTACCTGTCCGCGGTGCTGGTGCGCGCGGGGGATCCGGTGGCGCAAGGGGCTCCCGTGGCGGTTTCGGGAGTCGGACACGGGGGCGAGGCGCCGCCGGTGCTGCACTTCGGCCTGCGGCGCGGTAGCGAGTACCTGGATCCGGAGCCGATCCTCGTGGAGTCCATGCGGCGAAACCGCTGGCGGGTGATCCGGCTCGCGCCGCCTGCCTGACCAGGGCATTTCCACTTCGTTGTTGGGGTCGTCTCCGGGCTGATAGCATGCGTGGGCCCTGAGAGCCGCTCGGAGAGATTCGCGTCTCCGCCGAGGGGGGATCAGGAAAATTCGCATGTCTGCGGATCGGCGCGGTTCGGTTCTCGTATTGAAAGATGCGGGGCACGGCGTCCGAGTTGAGGCAGACAGAGGGCAAAACCGAGGAGGACGGATGGCTCCGGTCGTCAGCATGAAGCAACTCCTGGAGGCTGGAGTGCACTTCGGCCACCAGACGCGTCGTTGGAACCCCAAGATGAAGCGATTCATCTTCGGCGAGCGCAACGGCATTTACATCATCGACCTTGAGAAGACGGTCGCCGGCATCGAGCGCGCGTTTGCGTTCTTGCGCAACACTGCCGCGTCGGGCGGAACGGTTCTGTTCGTCGGGACCAAGAAGCAGGCGCAGGAACCGGTTGAGCAGGAAGCTAAGCGCGTCGGCATGCCGTACGTGAACAACCGCTGGCTTGGCGGCATGCTCACGAACTTCTCCACGATGTCCAAGCGGCTGGCGAGACTTCGCGAACTGGAGGCCATGGAGGCCACCGGTACGTTCGACCTGCTGCCGAAGAAGGAAGTGCTGAAGCTTCGCAAGGAGAAGGAGACCCTCGAGAAGAACCTCGGCGGAATCCGTGACATGACGAAGCTGCCGGCGGCGATCTGGGTTGTCGACACCAAGAAGGAACACATCGCGGTGCGCGAGGCGCGCAAGGTCGGGATTCCGGTTGTGGCGATCCTGGACACGAACTGCGATCCCGACGAAGTGGACTACGGGATTCCGGGCAACGACGACGCCATCCGCGCCGGTGCGCTCCTGACCCGTATCGTCGCCGACGCGATCGCGGCGGGGTCCGGAGGTCGTCGGACTGCTCCGAAAGAAGGAGAGCCCGCCGAGGCGACGTCGGGGGAGGCCGAGCCTCTCGCGGAGTGGGAAGTCAAGCTCCTCGCCGAAGAGGAAGAGGAGCGCCGTCGTCGCGAGACCGAGGAGGAAGAGCGCAAGAGCATGCGCTAGTCCTGCCGACACGAACGAGGAGATTCAGTGCAGATCAAGTCTGAGGACGTCAAGAAGCTCCGCGACGCTACCGGCGCGGGGATGATGGATTGCAAGAAGGCGCTCACTGAGGCAGAAGGCGACTTCGAGAAGGCGAGAGACCTGCTTCGGGAACGCGGCGTCGCAAGCGCGAAGAAGATGTCCGAACGCGTCGCCGACGAAGGGATTGTCGAGGCGTACTTGCATACGCCCGACCCGGGCGTTCCGGCAAAGGTCGGCGTGTTGATTGAGCTGAATTGCGCGACCGACTTCGTGGCGAAGACCGACGGGTTCAGGCAGGTGGCCCGCGAAATCGCCTTGCACGTTGCCGCCGCGCGCCCGTCGGTGGTCTCGCGCGAGGATCTCCCGGTCGAAGCCGTGGAGCGTGAGCGCGATTTCGTGGCCAAGCAGGCCGAACAAGAAGGCAAGCCGGCTGCGGTGATCGAGAAGATCGTCGAGGGTCGAATGAAGTCCTTCTACGCCGAGCACTGTTTGCTCGATCAGCCGTACGTGCGCGACGATTCCAAGACGATCGCTCAGTTGCTCGACGAGGCGGCGGCGCAGATGAAGGAGCCGGTGCGTGTCCGGCGCTTCGCGCGCTTCCGCGTAGGAGCGGACTAACGCGTGGAATCGGGGCAGCGGTACCGGAGGGTCTTGCTCAAACTGTCGGGCGAGATGCTCGCCGACCCTGCGCGCGGCTACAACATCGACGGCGACGTCGTTCATGGGCTTGCGGCCGAGTTGAAGTCCGCCCGTGATCTGGGGGTGCAGATCGCCGTCGTGGTCGGCGGCGGCAACATCTTCCGAGGCACGTCGCCGCAGGCCCAGGGGATGGACCGGGCGCGCGCCGACTACATGGGGATGCTCGGCACCATGGTGAACTGCTTGGCCCTCGCGGATGCCCTGGAGAAGGCCGATGTGCCAACGCGTGTGCAGTCGGCGATCACTATGACGCAGGTCGCCGAGCCGTACATGCCACGCCGCGCGGTCCGCCACCTAGAGAAGGGCAGGATCGTGATCTTCGGCGCCGGGATGGGGGTGCCGTACTTCTCGACCGATACGACTGCCGCGCAGCGCGCTCTGGAGACCGGGTGTGAGGCGATCTTCAAGGCGACGAAGGTCGACGGGGTGTACGACTCTGATCCGAAGAAGAACGCCGAAGCGCGTCGCTATGACGAACTCACCTACATCCAGGTTCTGAACGACGGGCTGGGCGTGATGGACTCGACGGCGATCTCGCTGTGTATGGACAACAGGCTCCCGATCATGGTGTTCGACATGCAGGTGCACGGCAACATTCGCCGCGCGCTCTCGGGGGAGCCCATCGGTACGCTGGTGCATGAGTGACGAGCGGGAGTGAACGATGATCGAACAGGCGCTGAAGTCCGCTGATGAAAAGATGCACAAGGCCATCGATGTCGCTCGCGATGAGTTCGTCGGTGTTCGCACCGGCCGCGCCTCACCGGCCCTGGTTCAGCGGATCTCGGTCGACTACTACGGGACGTCTACGCCCTTGCAGCAGCTCGCCGGGATCTCTGTCCCGGACCCTCGCAGCTTGCTCATTTCTCCGTACGACCCGTCCGCCATCTCCGCCATCGAGAAGGCGATCTTGGCGAGCGATCTTGGGATCACCCCTTCGAACGACGGGCGTGCGATTCGCCTCGGGTTTCCCTCGCTCACTGAAGAGCGACGCAAGGAGCTGATCCGCCTAGTGCGCGATCGCGCCGAGCACGGCCGTGTGGCCATTCGGAACGTGCGTCGGCACGCGAAGGAGGAGATCGAGCGGGACAACAAGTCCGGCGACGTTTCCGACGACGACATGCATCGCGCCGAGAAGGAGCTTCAGAAGCTGACCGACAAGTTCGTCGCCGAGATCGACGAGATGCTTGGGCGCAAAGAAGCCGAGCTGCTGGAGGTCTAGGATCTCCGCGGCGCCGGATCCGAGCAGTCCCGAACCCGACGACGCAGGCGGCCCCGCCGCCGCGCCGCAGGGCGGCGGGCGAAACCTGACCCTGGCCATCCTCACGGGCCTGGGACTCGTGGGTCTGATCCTCCTCACTCTGTTCACTTCCAAGGTCGCTTTCTTCCTCCTTGTTGTTGCCGCCGTGCTGATGGCGCAGTGGGAGCTGTACCGGGCTCTTGGGTCGCGCGGGTTGCGCGCGGCTGAGCTGTTCGGAGTCGCCGCCGGGTTCCTTGTGCTTCTGGGCGCGCTCGTCGGGGGTCCGGGTGCGGTCGCGTTTGCACTCACGATGTGCGTGATTGCGGTGATGTTGTGGTACCTGGCCGATCCCGAACGGTCGCAAGCGACGCCTGGGATGGCAGTGACGCTGTTCGGCCTTGTCTACGTTCCGTTCTCGGGCGCGCACGTTATTCTGATGCGAAACCTGGAGCACGGGCCCGCTCTAACGATTGCCTACATTGGGCTGGTGGCGCTGTACGACATCGGAGCATTCACGTCCGGCAGCCTGTTCGGCCGTCGTCCAATGGCGCCGTCGATCAGCCCCAAGAAGACGTGGGAAGGGCTTGCGGGAGCCACGCTTTTCGTTGCGCTGATTGCCGCCGTCGCCGGACCGCACATCGGACCCTTCCGACTGGGAACCGCACTGGCCATGGCCGCCGTCGCCGCCGTCGGAGCGCCGCTTGGCGACTTGGCCGAGTCGCTGATGAAGCGGGATCTCGAGATCAAGGACATGGGCAGCATCCTCCCCGGTCACGGAGGGTTCCTGGATCGGATCGATGCGCTGCTGTTCGTCGCACCGCCTGCCTACTGGCTGGCGCGGATGATCGTCGCGTAGTCCGGTTTGGAGCGGTTGAGGTCGCGCGCGGCGCGCGGCGGTCTGGCACGATGAGGGGCGCATGAAGCACATCTCAATTCTGGGCTCAACGGGCAGCATCGGGCGGCAAACCCTTGATGTTGTGCGAAAGTACCCTGATCGATTTCGCGTGCGTGCCCTTGTCGCCGGCACCAACCGCGAACTTCTCGCTGAACAGGTAGATGAGTTTGCGCCCGAAATTGCAGTCCTCGCGTGCGGCACGCCTGGAAACGGTTTCACAACCGGTCGGGACGCGGTGATCCGTGCGGCCACCCTCCCGGAGGCGGAAGTCGTGGTCAACGCGCTTGTAGGCTCGTGTGGGCTTCTTCCGACACTGGCTGCGCTAGACGCAGGAAAAACGGTCGCGCTTGCCAACAAGGAGACTTTGATTGCCGGAGGGGATCTCGTGATGCGCAAGGTGCGCGAGCATCCCGAGCGTCTGCTTCCGGTCGACAGTGAGCACTCGGCGCTGTTTCAGTGTCTGGCCGGGCACCGACTAGCCGACGTGCGCCGGGTGATCATCACGGCTTCGGGTGGTCCGTTCCGGGGGCGATCGGCCGAAGACCTGGAACAAGTGACCATCGAGGAAGCGTTGCGTCATCCAACGTGGAGTATGGGACGCAAGATCACGATCGACTCCGCAACGCTGATGAACAAGGGCTTGGAAGCGATCGAAGCTCACCATCTGTTCGGCATCGGTATTGATGCCGTGGATACCGTGGTGCATCCAAGGTCGATCGTGCACGGCATCGTCGAGTTCTCCGACGGGAGCTGCTTGCTGCAGGCGTCGAGTGCAGACATGCGGCTGCCGATTCAGGTCGCGCTGTCGTGGCCGGAGCGATTGCCCGGCGGTGCCGAGCCGCTGGACTGGCAGCGCATCGGATCGCTGGAGTTCGAGCCGATCGATCACGAAGCATTCCCCAGCGTCGGACTGGCGTTTGCGGCCGCGCGCCGCGGGGGGACGTACCCGTGTGTGCTCAACGCCGCCAACGAGGAGGCAGTGAACGGTTTCTTGCGTGGCCGGATCCGCTTCCACCAGATTCCCGCGGTGGTGGAGGACGCGCTGGCCGCGCACGAAGGGATCCCCGAGATCACGCTTGAGAGCGTCCTTGAGGCAGAGGAGTGGGCGCGCGCACACGCGCGGCGCCGGATGGAGGCGATTGGGTGAGCGCAGTCGGAGTGATCATTTTCATCGGTGCGATCCTGGCATCGATAGGGTTGCACGAGTTCGGACATTTCATTGCCGCGAAGAGGTTCCGGATCAAAGTCGAGCAGTTCTTCATCGGATTCGGACCGCGCGTGTGGTCGGTGCGCCGCGGGGAGACCGAGTACGGGATCAAGGCGCTGCCGCTCGGCGGATACGTTCGCATCGCCGGCATGAACCCGTTTGAGGAGATCGCCCCGGAGGATCGGGACCGCGTTTTCAAGGCGCGCAAGCCCTGGCAGCGCGCGATCGTGCTTGGTGCGGGTTCGTTCACCCATTTCGTGCTCGCCGCAGCCATCATCACTGTGATCTTGTCGATGATCGGCGTTCCCGATTTCGATCGGCCGACGACGACGGTGGAGTCGGTTACGGCCACCGTCAATGGGGATCGATCCCCGGCGGCGCAGGCCGGCATCGTCCGCGGAGACACGATTGTGTCGGTCGCCGGCGCGCGCGTGCGGTCGTGGCAGCATGCCGTCGACCTGATCAAGGCCCGACCCGGCGAGATCACCGAGATCGTGTTCCTCCACGAAGGGCAGACGCGGCGTGCCGAGGTTCGCATCGCGGATCACAAGCCGGACGGCACCAAGGTGGGGTTCCTCGGAGTCGGCCCGCGGTTCGACGTTCTCAAGCGGTCCGTCTTCGGGGCAGCGGGGGAGTCGTTCGTCCAGATCGGCCGCGGTGCCTGGGCAAGTCTGCTGGCCATCAAGGACCTCTTCTCGCCGCATTCGCTGGGGCGGCTGTTCAAGGTGGTCACCGGTACCGAACAGCGGCTTCCCACCGACCCGGCCACGGTCGTGGGTATCGGTCAGCAGGCCGGAGGTCTGGCGCGCACCGGTGATTTCGCCGGTCTCTTCTATCTGATTGCCGGGTTCAACGTCTTCATCGGGGTGGCCAATCTGCTGCCGTTGCCGCCGTTGGACGGCGGGCATCTCGCAGTGCTTGCGTACGAGAAGATCCGCGGGCGCGACGTGGACATGCGACGCCTGCTTCCTGTGACGGCGGCGGTCATCAGTATTTTCGGCAGCCTGTTTCTGCTGTTGCTCTACCTGGACATCGTCAAGCCGCTGCCGGGGATCCCGGGATGACGGACATCGTCCGACGAACGACCCGACAGATCCAGGTCGGTGACGTTGCGATCGGAAGCGGTGCGCCGGTCAGCGTGCAGTCGATGTGCACGACGAAGACGGCCGACACGGATGCGACGTTGCAGCAGATCGCAGCGCTCGCGGCGGCGGGTTGCGACATCGTCCGGGTTGCGGTGCCGGACGCCGACGACGTTGCGGCGCTGCCGGCCATAGCGCGCGCCTCGACGATTCCGGTGATCGCCGATATCCATTTCCAGTGGAAGTACGCGATAGCGGCACTTGAGGCCGGGTGTCACGGGATTCGCATCAACCCCGGGAACATTCGCAAGCACGACAAGGTGGCGCTGATCGGTCGCGAGGCGGCGGCGCGCGGAGTCCCTATCCGTATCGGCGTCAACGCCGGTTCAATCGAGCCGGTGATCCTGGAGCGCCACGGAGGTCCGACGCCCGGCGCCATGGTCGAAAGCGCGCTTGCCGAAGCCGGGTTGCTCGAGGATGTCGGCTTCTGCGACATCAAGATCAGCGTGAAGCACAACGACCCCCTGGTGACCATCCAGGCCTATCGAGCGCTCGCGTCGGCGTGCGACTACCCGCTGCACCTCGGCGTCACGGAGGCGGGAACACCGACGAAGGGCGTTGTGAAGTCGGCGGTCGGTATCGGAACGCTGCTGGCCGAGGGGATCGGCGACACGATCCGGGTGTCGCTGACCGCAGACCCGGTTGAAGAAGTAAAGACCGGCATTGCCATCCTCGAGACGTTGCACTTGCGCGACCGCGGGTTTGACCTGGTTTCATGCCCGAGTTGTGGGCGAGCCGAGGTGGACGTCTTCGCACTTGCGACGGCGGTCGAGCAAAGGCTTGCGGGGATCGACGTACCGATACGCGTGGCGGTGATGGGATGCATCGTCAACGGTCCCGGTGAGGCTCGCGAGGCCGATGTCGGTGTCGCCGCCGGCAAGGGCAAGGGACAGATCTTCGTCGGCGGAGAAGTGGTTCGCACGGTCCCGGAGGAGGCGATCGTCGACGAGGTCGCAGTCGAGGTCGAGCGGCTGGCCGAGGGACTCCGCGCCGCGGGCGCGCGCGGAGTGCCGACGGTCGCCCGCATCGCCCGGCAATCCTCTCCTGGATCTCGTCTTTAGCGGACGCCTTGTTTTGCCCTGCGTTGCGCTTGCGGGGTACGGTCGCCCGTCGCGGGTCACATCGTGGTCGGCTCCGTTCTCGTGCGGCGTCGAATGGTTGGACGAATGTGCCGTCGAGTTCGTGAAGGGGGAGCGGTGAGCCGGTACGACGTTCGAGACAAGACGGTTGCGATCACCGGGGCGGGAAGGGGTCTCGGCGCCGCGCTTGCGCGCGTACTGCACGCGCGCGGCGCGAACCTCGCGCTCCTGGGGCGCGCGCCGGAGCCACCGGCGGCCGTTGCCGACATGATCGGGTCGCGCGCCGCGTGGTGGGAGGCCGACGTCACCGATTCGGGGTCCGTTGCGTCCTCCGTTGCCGCCGCGGCCGAGCATTTTGGCGGTATCGACGTGGTGGTTGCGAACGCCGGGATCAACAATTTCACTGCAGTCGCCGGGCGGGACGCAGATGCCTTCGAGCGCGTGATCGACGTGAATTTGCTGGGTTCCTGGCGCACGGTTCACGCGGCGGTGCCCTATGTTGCCGAGCGGCGTGGATACGTCCTGCTCATCTCGTCGCTGGCCGCTTGCATCCATGCTCCGCTTCAAGGCCACTACGCCGCGAGCAAGGCGGCGATCGCCGCGCTCGCAGACTCGTTGCGTATCGAGATGAAACCTGCCGGCGCGCGCGTCGGGGTCGCGTATCTGACCTTTGTGCGCACCGACATGATGACGCGGGACACGCTCGGCGATCCGGCGGGTCGGCTCGTTTGGGCGGGCAACAAGGGGCCCTTCGGGATGGTGACCCCCGAGGAGACGGTGGCCGCACTAGTGCGCGGGATCGAGCGGCGGTCGCGCAAGATCGTCGTGCCGCGCAGGATGCTGCCGGTTGTTCTGGCCTCAGGCGCGTTTCAGCCTGTGATCGAGCCGTTCTTCCGGCCTCGCCGGATTGCCGAGGCTATCCGGGCATCCGACTCGCGCCGCTGACGGGTCAGTCGCTGCGGCGCACCAAGATGCGCGCCGAGTCGCCGGTGTCCTGGGTCGAAAGGATTTCGTGCCCGAGCATTCGGCAGATCGCCGGGAGATCGGTGCGCGCGCTTGGATCGCGCACGACGACCTCGATCGTTTGTCCTGGTTCGAGGTCGGCGATTCGCTCTTTGAATTCGGAGGCGATGCCGTCCCCGCAGCCCCGGGTTCCAAAGTCGACGATTGAAGAGGGAAGATCGCTCATGCCGCCACTGTACGGCAGTCCCGCGCGCGCAGGCTACCGGTAGACTTGCACCCCATGGCGCTACCGAAGCAATCAGAGGATTTCCCGGCCTGGTACCAGGACGTCGTGAAGCAGGCCGGGATGGCCGAGCCGTCCCTGGCGCGCGGCACCATGGTCATCAAGCCGTACGGTTTCGCGATCTGGGAGCGGATCCAGCGCGCGGTCGACGATCGGATCAAGGCGACGGGGCACGAAAACCTGTATTTCCCGATGCTCATTCCGGCCGGCCTTCTTGAGAAGGAGGCGCGGCACGTCGAGGGTTTTGCCCCGGAAGTGGCTGTCGTCACGCATGCCGGCGGCGAGGCTCTCGAGGAGCCGCTCATCGTGCGGCCGACATCCGAGACGATCATCTGGGCGACGTACGCGAAGTGGGTTCAGAGCTACCGAGACTTGCCGCTGCTGTACAACCAGTGGTGCAACGTCGTGCGCTGGGAATTGCGGCCGCGTGTGTTTCTGCGCACGACCGAGTTCTTGTGGCAGGAGGGGCACACTGCGCACGAGACGGCGGCGGAGGCCGTCGCCGAGCAGCGCAGGATCCTCGACGAGGTCTATGTGGACGTCGCCGAGAACGTGCTGGCGATTCCGGTGCGACCCGGGCGCAAGACCGCCGCCGAGCGATTCGCCGGCGCCGAAGAGACATTCACCATCGAAGCCATGATGCGCGATCGCAAGGCGTTGCAGGCCGGGACGTCGCACTACCTGGGGCAGAACTTCGCAAAGGCCTACGGGGTGACGTTCCAAGATCGCTCCGGCGACCAGCAGTTCGCCTACGCCACGAGCTGGGGCGTGAGCACTCGGCTGGTCGGCGGCTTGATCATGGTGCACGGCGACGACAAGGGATTGCGCTTGCCGCCGGCGTTGGCGCCGCACGAGGTGGTAATCGTTCCGATTTACCGCAGCGACGACGAGCGCGCGCTGGTCGGCGAAGCGTTGGATCGCCTTCGTGCCGCGCTTGCCGGACGCCGCGTGAAAGTGGACGACCGCGACCAGGTTCGCCCGGGGTTCAAGTTCAACGAGTGGGAACTCAAGGGCGTACCTGTCCGTATCGAGATCGGCCCCAAGGACGTTGCCGCCGGCACCGTGACGCTCGCGCGCCGTGACACCGGGGAGAAGGAGACTGTCGCGCAGGCGCAGGTTCCCGCGCGCCTGGATGTGCTGCTCGAGGAGATCCAGAGGAACCTGTTCGTTCAGGCGCGGGACTTCCGCGATGCGCACACCTTCCGGCCCGCCGGCTTCGAGGAGTTCGAGGAGTTGCTGAAGGACCCGGGCGGATTCCTGGAGGCTCCGTGGTGCGGGGACGGTGCGTGCGAAGCTCGGATCAAGGCGAGGACGAAAGCGACGATCCGCTTCCTTCCTCTTGATGCGGTCGGGCCTGAGGGCCGTTGCATTCACTGCGGCAACGACGCAACCGAGCGCGCGACTTGGGCGCTGGCGTACTGAGGCGCGCGCCTCGACGGGGTACCATGACCTCGGCATGACCGTCGCACTCGCTGCAGTCTCCTACGCCGTCACTGCGGGCTTCGTCTGGCTGGGTCTGGCGACGTTCCGCGACTGGGTCGTGCGTCGGGATCGGCTGCACGCGGCGACTGCGACCGGGCTCGGGCTCCTCGGGCTGGTTTCTGTGCTTGGGCACGTGAGTGAGTTGTTTCCGGGCGCGCGCCCGTACGTCTCCACTCTTGCAGTTGTGGCCTTTCTAGGATCCGGCTACGCGTTGCTGCTGCTGCGCGACACGCTGATCCCGCTGCCCGGGAGAGTGAATCTGTGGGCTCCGGCGGTTCTATGCGTGGTGGCTGTGATCGTGGTGTTGTCCGCAACGCCGATCGTGTCCGTTCCGCGCTTGCGCGGGGTGAACTTTGCCGGAAGTCTGCTTGCCGTGCTCGCGTGGGTGGCGTGCGTAGCGGAACCCGCCGTGCGCTTCTGGCTGGCCGCGAGGAGATTGCCGTCGATGCAGCGGGCCCGCCTGCGGGCCTTGAGCACTTCGTACGCGGCGATCGCGGTGGTCTTGATGGTGTCGGTGGCTTCTCAGTACGAGGGCTCGTCTTCGCAAGTTCGACTCGCTACCGGACTTGTGGCGCTGACGCTGGTCCCTACTCTGTACCTCAGTCTGACGCCTCCGACAGCGATTCGTCGGCGCTGGCGCGCGCGCGAAGAGAGAGAACTTCAACGGTCCACATCCGAACTGTTGCTGTTCTCGGCCGATGAGGCCACGGTGGCTGAAGGCGGGCTCGCCTGGGCCCTGCGACTGGTTGGCGCCGACGCGGGCGTTGTCGTCGACCGCGGCGGACGCCTGCTGGCTTCGCGCCAGGGCTCCGAAGGAGAGGTCGACACCTTGCTCGGAGTCCTCAAACACGGTCCGGCTCGGAGGATCACACGCCTTCTTGGGGACCTTCATAACGCGGTCGTGGTTCCACTTCCCAGTGCGTCGGGAGAAGGGGCGATCGCGGTGCTGGCCGGTCCTTTCGCGCCGGTTTTCGCGGATGAGGATCTGGACGTTCTCTCTGCCTTTGCCGTGTCTTTGACCGCGGCGCTTGATCGTGTCCGCCTGTTGGACGACCTCCGCCGCCAGACGAGTCTGTACGAATCTCTGCTCGGCGCCGTCAGTGATGTGGGGGAGGGTTTCGTTATTGTCGAGGCGGGCCGCGTCCTTTACGCCAACGAAGCGTTTTGCCGGATGTCGGGGTACGCCGAGCAGGAGCTGATCGCGTTGCCTTCGGCGATGAACCTTGTGTCGCCGCCCTCACGCGAGGTCTTGGTGGACCGAATGGCGCGGCGCGCGCTCGGCGAGCCGGTCGTCAGCCACTACGACACGATCCTGTTGCGCAAAGACGGTCGTACCGTCGATCTTGAAGTGGCGATACAGAGCTTGCGGGACGGCCCGGGCGAGCCGCGTCAGGTAGTGATCGCGCGCGACGTGACCGAACGCAAGAACGCCGAGGCGGAGTTGCGTCAATCCGAGGAACGGTGGCGCATTCTTGCCGAGAACGTGCCCGACCTCATCGTCTTGTGCGACTCCGACGGCAGGATCGAGTTCGTGAATCGTGTCGCGGGGACCGCCGGTGGTGGAGTCCCCCTGCGCAACGTGATCGATCTCGCCGCCGACGAGCACCGGGAGGAGTTGCGGTCCGCGTTGAGGACCGTCTTCGATGAAGGTCGAGCGATCTCGTTCGAGGTCATGGGTGCGGGACAGGACCACCCTTGGTTCGCGGGGCGAATGACTCCGATCCGGAGGGACGGGACGGTCGTGGGTGCGACGGTGATTGCGCGGGAGGTCACCCAGACGAAACAGATTGAGCATGCTCTGCGGGAATCGCGTGCGAAGTTCTCCGAAGCCTACGAGCGCGAGCGCGCGGCGGCCGAGCACTTGCGCGCGCTCGACGAGATGAAGAACTCCTTCTTGGCCGCGGTCTCTCATGAGTTGCGGACCCCTCTGACGTCGGTGCTCGGCTTCGCGGTCACGTTGGAGCGGGGCAGCGACCGGCTCTCGGCCGACGATCGAGCCGAGATCATCCAGCGGCTGCGCGTGAACGCGGAGAAACTGCACCGCCTCTTGGGGGATCTGCTGGACCTCGATCGCCTCCACCGGGGGATCTTGGAGCCGACCCTGCGACCGACCGATCTCGCGGGTTTGGTCCGGCTGGTGGTGGAGGAGGCGTCCGCATGGACCGACGGAGTCATCTCCACAGACCTTGTCACGGTAGTCGCAGACGTTGACGCGGCGAAGATCGAGCGGATTGCCGAGAACCTGCTGTCCAACGCGATCAGGCACTCTCCGCCGGGAACGCCTGTGTGGGTTCGGCTCTGCGAACAGGACGGGGGGGCGCTCCTGGCAGTCGACGACGCGGGTCCTGGAGTGCCGTCTGAGTTGCGTCAAGCGGTCTTCGAGCCGTTTCAGCAGGGTCCCGAGGTCGCTTCTCACTCTCCGGGGGTGGGGATCGGCCTCTCGCTGGTCGCTCAGTTCGCCCGTCTGCACTGCGGGCGCGTGTGGGTCCAGGAACGGCCGGGGGGTGGGTCTTCCTTCCGCGTCTGGCTGCCGTTGCGCCACTCGCAGCGGCCTTTCGGCGACGTGCCGCCAGGCTCTCAGGGCTAAGTCGGGCTCGTTTCCCACTCCCCCCGGGAGCCCCGATGCTATAATCCTGCGCAACGAGGTCGGACTTGGCGAAGTGGGCGCAGGGCCCACTTCTTTTTTCGGCCGATGACAGGCGCGTCTCAGGAGGGGGGAATGAAGGACCTCGAGGAGCGCGTGCGTTCGCTGGCGGAGCCGCTGTTGGCTCGCCGCGGCGCGGATCTGGTCGAGGTGCAAGTTCGCAGAGGGCGGACTCAACTTGTGCGCGTGGTCGCGGACCGGAGCGGCGGGATCGACATCGACACTTGTGCGCGCGTGAGCGGGGAATTGAGTCGGATGCTCGACGTTGAGGACCTGATTCCGGGGCGGTACACCCTGGAGGTCACGTCGCCGGGACTCGACCGCCCTCTCCGGACGTCGGAGGATTTCGCCAAGAATCGTGGGCGCAAGGTACGGATCGTGCTTGCGATGGCGCAGCACGAGGGAGTGGTTGAGGACGTTGGGGCCGAGTCGGTGACAGTCAGGACGGACCGAGGCGCTGTCGAGGTTGCCCTGGCGGAGGTCGTGAAGGCCACACTGGTTCTTCCCTGGTAGTCGAGAGCTGAAAGAGAAGCCAATGGATATCGTCGAAGTACTGGAAGCCATGCGGACGCTGGAGCGGGAGAAGAACATCCCGTTCGAGTCCTTGCTGGATGGTCTGCAGGAGGCCTTGGCTGCCGCCTACCGGCGGTCGCTCGCGCTTTCCGAGGATCGGGGGATACGCGTCGAGATCGAGCCGCTGAGCGGTGAGATCCGCGTGTTTGAGCACGATCTCGACGAAGAGGGAAGTCCGGTCATCGGCGAGACCGGCAACTACGAGGGCGAGGTCGCAGTCGGCGCCCGACCGTTTGGACGCATCGAGGCGCAGACGGCCAAGCAGGTAGTGCTGCAGAAGATCCGTGAAGCGGAGCGGGAGCAGACCTACGTCGAATACGCGGCTCACGAAGGCGACATCGTGACCGGAATCGTTCAGCAGTCCGACGCCCGGTACACGCTGCTTGACCTGGGCAAGGTCGAGGCGCTCATGCCGCAGGCCGAGCAGATTCCCCACGAGCGCTACGACCACGGGAGCAGGCTTCGTGCCTACGTCGTCGAAGTGCGCCGCAGTCCGCGAGGCCCTTCCATCATCGTCAGCCGCACTCACCCGGGGCTCGTGCGGCAGCTCTTTTCGATGGAAGTGCCCGAGATCGCGGATGGGATCGTCGAGGTCAAGGCGATTGCTCGGGAGGCGGGATACCGAACCAAGATCGCAGTGTGGTCCAACGAGCCGGGCGTGGACCCGGTCGGCGCCTGCGTCGGGGCCAAGGGGTCACGCGTGAGGATGGTCGTCAACGAGTTGCGGGGGGAGAAACTCGACATCGTCCCGTTCAGCGAGGACCAAGCGGCCTTCGTGGCGGCGTCGCTATCCCCTGCAAAGGTCAAGGAAGTCCGGATCAACGAGCGCGAGAAGACTGCGCTGGTGGTCGTGCCCGACTATCAACTCTCACTCGCGATCGGCAAGGAAGGCCAGAACGCCCGTCTCGCCGCGAGGCTGACCGGCTGGCGAGTGGACATCAAGAGCGAGTCTCAGTTGGCGCAGGAACAGGCTCGGCGACAGGCGGCCGTCGATCAATCGGAGGCGGCGCGCGCGCCGGAGGTTGTCGCTGAGGTCCAAGGGGAGAGCGCCGGACCGGAGCCGGCGAGCGAAGGGCAGTAATATGGAGGCTCGCCGCCGCCGGCGCGAGCCTTTGCGCACGTGCGTCGGATGTCGGCGTGTTCGCCCCAAGTCCGAGATGACTCGACTGGTTGCTCGCGACGGGTCGATAGTGGAGGATCCGGAGGGCCGTGCGCCGGGTAGGGGTGCGTATGTGTGCCCGGGCGCGGAGTGCCGCGACCGAGCGCGCGGGAGACTCGTACGGGCTCTTCGTGCGCGGGAAACCGCGGACGAAGGCGCGAGGGAAGAGAAGAAGTTGTCGGCCGAGGAGTGACATGCCCAAGCGCGTTTACGAGCTGGCGAAAGAGCTGAAGTTGTCGAGCCGCGAAGTGATTGCGGCCCTGGCGGGGCTCGGTGTCGTCGCGAAGAGCCACTCCTCGACGGTCGAGGCGGACGTGGTTGCGAAGTTGGTCGAGGGGGCGGAGAAGGGAACGCTGAAGCAACTTGCGGCCACTGCGGTGGTTGTTCGCCCTCAGCGCCCAAAGCGACCGTCTCATCCTCCGGCTGAGCGAACTGCGGAACGCCCGTCGGCCGAGCGGACGGCGACCGGACCGACACCGGCGACGCGTGCGACCGCCGCGAAGAAGCGTCCGGATGTTGCCGTCGAATCCACCGCGAAGTCCGAACCGACCGCGGTGCCGGCCGCCGTCGAATCCCCAGCCGCCGAACTCGCCGCGCCGGATGCGCAGGCTCCGGTGGCGGACAAGATCCTGTCGATTCACCGCGGCATCACGGTGTCGGAACTCGCTTCGATGATTGGGGTGTCGCCCACCGAGATCATCAAGAAGCTCTTCCTGCTGGGGGAGGCCTACACGGTTGCGCAGTCGCTCAGCGACGATGCCGCCGAACTGATGTGCTCGGAGCACGGATTCACGGCGAAGATCGTGTCGCCACTAGAGCAGGTTGAGGCTGAGGATTCATCCGAAGACGAAGATGTATCGATGCTTGTGCCTCGTCCTCCGGTCATTACCGTGATGGGGCACGTCGACCACGGCAAGACGCTGCTGCTCGACCGCATCCGCAAGACCGACGTCGTCGCACAAGAGCACGGTGGAATCACACAGCACATCGGTGCGTACCAGGTGCACAAGAACGACCGCGCCATCACGTTTATCGACACACCCGGACACGAGGCCTTTACGCAGATGCGCGCGCGAGGGGCCAAGGCGACCGACATCGCGGTCCTGGTCGTGGCTGCGGACGACGGCGTCAAGCCGCAAACGGTTGAAGCCCTGGCGCACGCGCGCGCTGCCGAGGTGCCGATCGTCGTGGCAGTCAACAAGATCGACAAGCCCGAGGCTGATCCCGGCCGCGTGCGTCAGCAGTTGACCGAGCACGGCCTGGTGCCCGAGGAGTGGGGCGGCGACACCCCCTTTGTGGACGTCAGCGCAAAGAGCGGAGACAAGATCGAGGATCTTCTCGACGTGTTGCTGCTCGTGGCTGACATCGCAGAACTGAAGGCCAACCCCGATGCCCCCCCGCGCGGCGTTGTGATCGAGGCGCATTTGGACAAGGGACGCGGACCGGTTGCGACCGTGCTGGTGCAGCGCGGGACCTTGCAAGCGGGTGATGTGATCGTGTGCGGTGCGTCTTGGGCGCGAGTTCGGGCGATGCTCGACGATGGCGGAACGCCGGTGAAGGAAGCCGGCCCGGGAACCCCGATCCAGGTCTTGGGATTCAGCACCGTTCCGCAGGCCGGCGACGACTTCCGTTCTGCCGACAGCGAGCGAGCCGCCCGCCAGATCGCCCAGGATCGGGAAACCAAGCGACGGGCTGCCGAGCATGTGGCCGGTCGTCGGCGCGTGACTCTGGAGGATCTCTACGCCGAGGCGCGCGATGGCGAGGCGCTCGAGTTGACGGTCGTCCTCAAGGCGGACGTGCAAGGTTCGCTGGAGGCGGTTACCGACGCACTCGAGAAACTGCAGGTCGAAGACGCCTCGGTTCGCGTTCTGCATAGGGCAGTCGGCGCGATCAGCGAGAACGACATCACGCTGGCGGAGGCGTCGGGAGCCGTTGTCCTCGGCTTCAACGTTCGCCCGGACCCCAAGGCTCGGGCATTGGCCGAACAGGGCGGCGTGGACATCAAGACCTACCAGATCATCTACAAGCTGGTGGAGGAGGTTGAGGCGGCGCTCAAGGGCATGTTGCGCCCGATCTTCGCCGAGGAAGTCATGGGCCGGGCTCAGGTTCGCGAGACCTTCAAGGTCCCCAAGGTTGGGATCATCGCGGGCAGCTACGTCGAAGAAGGGGTCATCAAGCGCGGGGCGAAGGTTCGGTTGCTCCGCGAGGGTGTGATCCTCGCCGACACGACGGTATCGAGTTTGCGTCGCTTCAAGGAAGATGTCCGAGAGGTTGCCGGCGGTTACGAGTGCGGAATCGGCATGGACAACTACCAAGACATCAAAGAAGGCGACGTGTTCGAGTCCTACGAGGTGCGAGAGGTTCCTCGCTAACGTTGACCGGCCATGTTCGTCGGCTTCGCGCGTTTCGACCTTCGGCTAGCCGGGTGCGATTCGCTCAAGGAAAAACGCTCCGTGCTGCGACGTCTTCAGGCGGGATTGTCGAGGAACTTCGCCTGTGCGGTGGCAGAGGTCGAGTATCAGGATCTCCGACAGCGGGCCGCAGTCGGCGTTTCGGTCGTCTCTGGGACGCACTTCCAGGCCCGCAAGATCTTGGCGGAGATCGGCCGACGCGTTCAGGCCGAGCCGGAGGTTGAAATCATCGAGACTTTCATCGACGTGATCCGGCCGGAGGACCGATGACGGCACCGAGGAGCTATCCGCGGGCGGAGCGGGTTCGCGCCGCGATCAAGCAGGTCCTCGCCGTTGAGGTGGAGCGACTACGGGATCCGGGACTCGGGTTCGTCACCATCACCGACGTGACCTTGACGCCCGATCTGCACCTCGCTCGGGCCTACTACACCGTGCTGGGTGAGCCGGAGGTTCTTGCGGCCACTCGCGACGCGCTGGCGCGCGCGTCCGGACATCTTCGGGCGTCCGTCGCGCAGCAGGTCCGGATGCGTTATGTCCCGGCGATAGAATTCATCGAGGATCCGGTTCCGGAGCGCGCCTCGCGAGTGGATATCATCCTTGCGGAGCTTCATCGAGACCAGGAGGACTGACGCCGCGTGACGATCGCGCCGGAAGTGTGGACTGCGACCTTGGCGGCCTTGGACGGGGCGCCGAGGGTGGCGCTGTCATGCCACGAAGGTCCCGACGGCGACGCACTGGGGTCGATGTTGGCTCTCGGCCTGGCGCTTCGAGCGCGCGGCGTCGAGGTTGTTGCGTCGTGGAGCGAGCCGTTCATCTTGCCGCGCCACTACGCGTTTCTCCCGGGACTCGACATGGCTGTTGCACCGTCGCAGTTTCCGGCGGAGCCCGACCTCGCGATAGCGTTCGACGCGGGGTCGTTCAATCGATTCGGATCGCTTGAACCAAACCTGCGGGCGGCTCGGAAGTTGGTCGTCGTCGATCATCATGCGTCGAGTGATCATTGCGGGCACGTCAACGTCATAGACGCCGACACCGCCGCAAGCGCGGTGTTGGTGTACGAGTTGATCCAACGCCTCGGCGTCGAGATCGACCGCGACATCGCGACCTGTCTGTACACGGGAGTCGTGACCGACACCGGTCGATTCCAGTACCGCAACACGACTCCCGATCTCCACCGTATGGTCGCCGACTTGCTGGGGCGAGGAGTAGAGCACGATGCGGTGTCCCGGGCGATCTACGAGACTCATCCTGTTGGGTACCTGAAGCTCGCCGGGGTGGCGCTGGACCGGTTGTCCGTGCGCGGCGACGCGGGACTGGTGTGGACGTGGGTCACGCTGCGCGATCTTGAGGATCATGGGATTCAGATCGAGGACATTGAGGCGCTGATCGACCTCGTTCGCAGCGTGGACGTCGCGGACGTCGCCGTTCTGATGAAGGAACAATCCGACGGACGGTACAAGGTGTCGATGCGGTCCAAGGGCGAATCCAATGTGGGCGCAGTGTGCGAGTCTTTCGGAGGCGGCGGACACCCACTCGCCGCCGGCTTCACCAGCCCCAACGGCGATCGCGCGTCCACCATCGACCGAATCGTCGCCGCCTTGTCGCGGTGAACGGCTTCCTGGTTGTCGACAAGCCGTCGGGCATGACTTCGCACGACGTCGTTGCGCGCGTTCGGCGGGCGCTCGGCGTTCGTCGTGTCGGCCACGCCGGTACGCTCGATCCCCAGGCGACCGGGATCCTCGTGGTGGGCGTCGGACGCGCGACACGTCTGCTTCGGTTTCTGGAGGCCACGTGGAAGGAATACCGCGCCGAGGTCGTCTTCGGAGTGGTGACCACCACGCTCGACTCCGAAGGTGAAGTCGTCAAGCAGTCGGACTCCTCTGGGCTGGATGCGGCCCTGGTTGGTGAGGCGCTGGGAGCGTTCCGCGGAGAGGTCGAACAGATCCCCCCGATGGTGAGTGCCGTGAAGGTGGGGGGAGAGCGTCTTTACCGGAAGGCGCGACGCGGCGAGGAAGTGGATCGGCCTGCGCGCCGCGTAGTCATTGACCGGCTTGAGTTGGAGTCATTCACCCCAGGGAGCAGAGCGCGCGCCGTGCTGTACGTCCGTTGCTCGAAGGGGACCTACGTCCGTTCGCTCGCTGCGGATCTGGGGGCGGCCCTTGGGCCGGGCGCCTCGCTTGCTGCGTTGCGTCGAACACGCGTGGGTTCGTTCGGCCTGGAGGATGCCGTCGAGCTTGGTGCGGTCGACGCTGGGCGGTTGCGTCCGATGGAGGAAGCGGTCGCGGAGTATCCTCGTCGAACTCTCGAATCTGCCGAGGCGACGGCGTTGCTCCACGGGCGTCCGGTTGCTGCGGCGGGCGTGGATGGTCCGTGGGCCGCGTGGGGACCTGCGGGGCTCTTGGCAATGATGCAGGATCGGGGATCGGAAGCGCGTTCGCTGTGTGTGGTGGCGGAGCAATGAAGGTCTTTCGCGGCATCGACGGAATTCCGCCGGGCTTCGGTCCGAGCGCGGTCACCATCGGCGTCTTCGACGGGGTTCACCGCGGGCATCAGGCATTGATGCGCTCTGTCCTGGACAAGGCGCGTTCGTTTGGAGTTGCGCCGGTCGTCGTGACCTTTGATCGCCATCCCCTGGAGGTCATAGCCCCGGGGCGCGCGCCCGCGCTGATCACCACGCTCGACCAGCGCGCGCGCTTGATGTCCGAGATCGGCATCCAGGCAGTCGTCGCGCTCGAGTTCGACGAGGCTTTTCGAGCACTGTCTCCCGACGAGTTCGTGAGGACGGTGCTGGTTGAGAAGTTGTCCTGCGTGCACTGCGTAGTGGGCGCAAACTTCCGATTCGGGCATCAACAGTCGGGCAACATCGAGACGCTCGCGGACTTGGGCGCGCGTTACGGGTTCGACGTGTCGATCTTCGCGATGCAGATGGGTGGTGAGAAAGAGGTGGTGTCGTCGAGTCTCATCCGTCGCCACATTTCCGAGGGGCGGGTTGAGCGCGTCGCCGAGGAGTTGGATCGACCGTTTCGGCTGGAGGGCTACGTCGAGCACGGAGCGAGCCGAGGTCACGGCCTGGGCTTTCCGACGGCGAACCTGCTGGTTCACCCTCGTTTGATCCTGCCGCGCTTGGGTGTGTACGCCGGGTGGATGCACTGGCGCGACGTCAGGTACCCCGTGGTCGTCAATGTTGGGATGAACCCGACGTTCGGTGATCGCGACACGCCGGTGGTGGAGGCGCATGTGATTGGGTTCGATTTGGACTTGTACGGGCAGAATGTCGAGATCGAGTTCCTTCACCGACTGCGCGACGAACGCAAGTTCGAGCACGTCGACGAACTTGTCCGCCAGATGCGTGCCGATGTCGAGCGCGCGCGGGAACTGTTGCGATCAGACTGACGGGATCAGTCGTCGGGGGCTTCTACGGAGTCGTCGGGCTCCTCTCCATCCTCGGTGGGCGATTCGCTCTCATCGGGTGTCGGCGAGTTGCTTTCTTCCTTGTCGGAGGTGTGCTCCGTCTCGTCGGTTTCCGTCTTTGGGCGTTCGGTTGACTCGTCGTCCGGCTTAGTGCCGTCGTCGGATGAATCCTCGGTGCCCTCGTCTTTGACGACCGTTTGTGTGGTCGGGTTGTGCGAACGAACGGCTGGGGTGGACGGTGACGGGGAGGCGACAGCCGGCATTGTCGGCGCCGGTCTTGCTTTCGAGTAGTGGCCGATGGTCGCGAAGACGCCAACCGGAGCAAGGACGATCGCGGCGGCGATCAGCGTGACGATCCCCCTGCGGAGGTGGTGCGGCGTCGAGTGCTGCGCCGCCAGCATGGCCCGCTCGAAGGCGCCGTCGCGGTCGGGTGGTGGGGGCACCTCGCCCGCTTGGTGAATTGCTCGAATGAGTTCGTCGTCGTTCATCGATTCTCACCTTCGTCCATCATCTCACGCAGCCGTGCGAGGGCGCGATGCTGCGCGACTCGGACCGCCCCCGGCGTCTTGCCGACTCGCAGTGCCGTCTGTGCGGCGTCGAGGTCTTCCATGAAGCGCAACTCGAGGATCTCGCGTTCGGCCCAGGGCATGCGGGCGAGGGCTGCGCGCATGTCGATGGCCCCTTCGAGACTCGGGGCTGGAGCGGACTCGGTCTCGAACTGCTTGCATGCCTCACCCACGCGCGCACTGCGCGCCTGCCCGCGCAACTCGTCGGCGATCCTGCGTCGCGCGATGGTGTAGAGCCAGGCTTCGAAAGGAACTCCCGTCCAGCGGAATCGGCGAATGCCTGGGAAGAGCGCGACGAAGGTCTCAGCGGCGACGTCTTGCGCGAGGACCGGATCCCCAAGCCGACGCGCGGCGAACCGGTATACCTCATCGTGGAACCGATCGAAGATCATGGCGAAGGCCTCTTTGTCTCCCGCTTGAGCGCGCGTTACAAGATCGCGCGTGCTTACCTCTCTCATCGTTGGATCACCCTCGGACGTTACGGCGTGTCCGGGGATCAGGGGTAGCCCGCGCGCAGGGGTCATGTCAGTGAGTTCGTCATGTTGGGCGGAATCCTCAAGCACTCCAGAACTTCGCGGCGTTGGGGCAAACGCGGGGGAAGCGCGCGCCGGGCGCGCGCGCTTCCCGGGGAGGGCGGGTGGCGTCAGTCTTCGACCTCCGGGGCGTCCTCAGGGTCCGAGTCGTCGTTGGTCTCGGACAGGTCGCCGTTCTCGTCGTCCGGAGCTTCGGTCTCTTCGATGTCGTCGCTTTCCTCCGAGGTCTCGGCAGCGTCCTCAGAGTCGTCATCCGCGTCGGGCAGGTCCGCTTCTTCTTGGTCGGTTGCGTCATCTTCGGACGCGGAGTCATCACTCGCGACCTCGGAGTCGATGGGCTGTGGGTCGGTGGGTGCGGGAGAGGTGTCCGAGGCGGCCGTGGAGATTGACGAGTCGCTCGCGGCAGCCGTCGGATCCGGCGACGTGACGCCGGGGCTCGGCGCCGGGGCGTCGGAGGGCGCAACTGCGCCGACCAGGGAGCGAAGCCCGATTCCTCCCCCGAAGGCCAGAACGGCCATGAATCCCCAGGTGAAGACCTTTTGGGGGAGAATGTTTCGCTTGTGCATGATGCTCCTTCCCTTCGCTGGTCGTTTGCCGCTTTATCGGGCCTGAGCGTCCCCGCGTTACATCCCGAGCCCGCGAATCTTGTTTGTTCGGAGAACTTCGGCGCTCTTTGCCCTGCTCCCGGGCCTCTGGTAGCCTGCGAGACCTACATGGCCCTTTCCACGCAAGACAAGCAACCAATCATCCAGGACTTCCGCAAGAGCGAGAGCGACACGGGCTCGTCGGAGGTTCAGATCGCGCTACTGACGCGACGGATCAACGACCTTAACCAGCATCTCAAGGCACAGCGCAAGGACCATCATTCGCGCCGGGGCCTGCTGATGATGGTGGGTCGTCGCAAGCGCCTGCTCGGGTACATCAAGCAGCAGGACATCGCGAAGTACCGAGTTCTCACTGAGAAACTCGGGATCCGGCGGTAGTCTTCGAGGGGGCGGGAAACCGCCCTCTCGGTGTATGCGCGAAAGGGGGAACGGACAGATCCCATTTCCCAGCCCGGCTGGAACGGCGAGGGAAGTCAGTTCTCGGTTGTGGGCGGCAAGCGCCGCGGCTCTTGAAGCTCTCAACCGGCAACTGACTCCGAAACCAAACCGCTCCAGGCCGGGCAGCAGGGTGCCTCGCACGAGGTGCCCGAGTGAACCTCAGGAGGTTCGTCTGCCATGGCAATAACTCATCCGTTCACGCTTGAGCGTGACATCGACGGCAAGGTATTTCGGCTGGAGGCCGGCCGTTTCGCAGGTCTTGCGGACGGCGCCGTCCTCATCACCCTCGGGGAGACCCAGGTGCTTTGCACCGTGGTCGCCTCCAAGGCCCCCAAGGAGCACCTCGACTTCTTCCCGTTGACCGTCGACGTCGAAGAGCGCATGTACGCAGCCGGGAAGATCCCCGGCGGATTCTTCCGCCGCGAAGGTCGGCCGTCGGAGACCGCGATTCTCACCGCGCGCCTCATCGACCGTCCGCTGCGCCCGTCGTTCCCTAAGGGATTCCGCAACGAAGTCCACGTGATCGCCACGGTTTTGTCGGTTGACCACGTGAACCCATTCGACGTTGTCGCCATCACGGGCGCTTCAACCGCCGTAATGCTGGGCGGCATGCCTTTCGAAGGCCCCGTCGCCGGATTGCGGTTGGGCTTCAGTTCGGGGCGCTGGATTCCCTTCCCCTCGTTCCAAGAGATCGAGGAGTGCACCTTCGACCTCGTGGTCGCCGGCGGATCCAGTGCCGACGGTGACGTACGCATCATCATGGTCGAGGCCGAGGCGACCGAGCGCGCTTGGAACCTGATCAAGGCCGGACACTCCGCGCCGACCGAGGATGTCGTTGCTGCCGGGCTTGAGGAAGCTAAGCGTTACATCCGCGAGCTGTGCGAGATGCAGAGTGAATTCGCCGCCCTTGCCGCGAAGCCGACGCGTGAGTTCCCGACGTTCCCGGATTACGGCGAGGACGTCGCCGAGCGAGTGCGCGTGATCGCCGAAGCGGATCTTGGAGTCGCGCTGACCATCGCGGACAAGGCCGAGCGTGAAGGTCGCCTGGACGAGATCAAGGCCAAGGTTGTTGAGGAACTCACCGCCGACGAGGCCCTCGCGGAGCGCGCCAAGGAATTCAGCCCCGCAGTCCGGTCGCTGACGAAGAAGCTTGTCCGTCGCAGGATCGTCTCCGACGGGGTGCGAATGGACGGGCGAACCGTCGACCAGATTCGGACGTTGACCGCGGACGTGAATCTGTTGCCGCGCGCACACGGAACCGGCCTGTTCCAGCGGGGTGACACTCAGGTGTTGTCGATCGCGACGCTCGGGATGATGCGGATGACGCAGATGATCGACACCCTCGATCCCGAGGACGAGAAGCGGTACATGCACCACTACAACTTCCCACCCTTCTCGACCGGCGAGACCGGCTTCATGCGCGGTCCTCGTCGCCGTGAGATCGGCCACGGCGCGCTCGCCGAACGGGCACTGCTGCCGGTCGTGCCGCCCGAGGAGGAGTTCCCGTACGCGATCCGAATCGTCTCGGAAGTGCTCGGGTCGAACGGCTCGAGTTCCATGGCGAGCGTGTGCGGTTCGACGCTGGCGCTGATGGACGCAGGAGTCCCCATCTACGACTTGGTCGGCGGGATTGCGATGGGTCTCATCTACGAGGATGGGGAATACGTCACGCTGACCGACATCCTTGGATCTGAAGACGCCTTCGGCGACATGGACTTCAAGGTTGCCGGCACCAAGGACTTCGTCACCGCGTTGCAGTTGGACACGAAGCTCAGCGGCATCCCGGCCGAGGTCCTCGGGCGCGCGCTCGGGAAGGCTCGTACCGCGCGGATGCAGGTCCTTGAGGTGCTTAGCGGCGCGCTCGCGGCGCCGCGTTCCGAACTGTCCGAGTACGCACCGAAGATCATCACGGTGCAGATCCCGATCGACAAGATCGGTGAGGTCATCGGCCCGAAGGGCAAGAAGATCAACGAGATCCAGGCTGAAACCGGTGCCGAGATCGACATCCAAGACGACGGCCGTATCTTCATCGCGTCCAAGGGCGGCGACGGTGGCGAGCGCGCGCGCGCCATGATCGAGTCGATCGCCAACCCGGTGATGCCGGAGGCGGGTCTTCGGTTCGACGGGAAGATCCTCGGAGTGCGTGAGGGACTTGGTCTCTTCGTGGGCGTGCCGGGATCCTCCAAGGACGGTCTCGTGCACATCTCGAAGCTTGGGTTCGGCAAGCGCATCGAGCGGATCGAAGGCGTCTACAACATCGGCGACTCGATCCAGGTCGAGGTGCAGAAGGTGGACATCGCGCTCGGCAAGATCAGCTTGTCGCCGATCAACCCGGAAAACGGCGAGCGTTACGACGGTCCGGAGCGCAAGCCCCGCGAGGGTGGCGACTCGGACCACGATCGTGACCGCAGCCGTCGGCCTCGTGGCCCGAGGCGCGAGCACTAGGAATCACACGGCGTCGATGACGTTTGAGCGAACGGTTCTTCCGTCGGGCGTTCGCGTCGTCACGCAGCCGGTTGCCGGACAGCGTACGGCGTCGATCGGAGTCTGGAGTCCGGTGGGGTCGCGGGGCGAGCCCGCGCCCCTCGCCGGGGTCGGGCATTTCCTCGAGCATCTGGTGTTCAAGGGGACGTCGCGACGTTCGGCTCTGGCGATAGCTCAGCAGTTCGACGCCGTCGGCGGCGATCTCAATGCCTTCACCGGCCGAGATCACACGTGCTTCTATGCACGCGTGCTCGGTGAAGATGCGTCGGAGGCCATCGACACGATTGCCGACATGGTGCGCAATGCGACGTTGGCGAACGACGACGTCGAGGCGGAGCGCGGCGTGGTGTTGGAGGAGATCTCGCTGCACGAGGACACGCCCGACGATCTTGTCTTCGACTTGTTCTCCGAGGCGCTGTGGCCGGAGCATGGGCTTGGGCGACGGGTGGAAGGGTACGCCGAGACGGTGGCGGCGATGACCAGGGACGATCTGCTCTCGACATACCGCTCGCAGTACGGCGAGATCGTTGTTGCCGCGGCAGGGAACGTCGAACACGCACGAGTTGTTGATTGGTGCGAGGATGCCTTTGGCGCCGGGCAGGCTTGGTCCGGACCGACGGGCGACGTCGCCTCGGCCGTCGGCGCGCTGACTGTTCGTCGTCGCGACGTCGAGCAGGCGCACATCGTGTACGGGGTCCCCGGAATCCCACGCAATGACGCGCGCCGGTGGGCGCTGGCTGTGCTGAATGTCGCACTCGGCGGCGGGATGTCGTCGAGGCTATTTCAGGAGATTCGCGAGCGGCAGGGCTTGGCTTACGCCGTTTCGTCGGATCATCAGGGATTCGCCGAGACGGGGCTCTTTACGATCTACGCGGGTTGTTCGCCGAACAACGTCGGGGAGGTCCTTCGAAGGGCGCGGGCGATCGTTGATGAGGTCGCTTCAGAGGGGATCCACGAGTCCGAACTCGAACGCGCCGTTGGGCACTTGCGAGGGTCGATCCTGATGTCGCTGGATGAGCCCGGTGCGTTGATGAGCCACCTCGGCAGGGGTGAACTGCTTTACGGGGAAGTGCTTTCAGGGGCCGACCTGATCGCTCGGCTGACGGCAGTGACGCTCGAGGACGTGCGGGAGGTCGCAGGCGCGCTGTTCTGCGTTCCGTGGTCGTTGGCGGTCCTTGGCCCCAAGATCGACGATGATGGCATGCGGCGGTTCTTGGAGGGGGCAGCATGATTCGGGTTGGTGTGGTGGGCGCTCTCGGCAAGATGGGGCGTGAGGTTTGTCGTGCGCTGGGACAGGATCCCGAAACGGTTCTTGTCGCTGCTGTGGATATCGCGGCAAGCGGTGAGACCGTGCAGATCGGCGGCGACGGCCCGATGCGGGTTTCGGACGAGATCGACCTCCTCAGCCAAGCCGACGCGCATGTGGTTGTCGATTTCACTCACCCGGATGCGGTCATGGACGATATCCGTTGGTGCGTTCGGCACGCGGTCGACATCGTTGTGGGTACGACGGGGTTGTCGGAAGGCGACTTCCAGACGATTCGGCACATGATCGAGGAGGAGGGCAGTGAATCCAACGTGTTCGTTGCTCCAAATTTCGCGATCGGCGCCGTGCTGATGATGCAGTTTGCCGCGCGCGCCTCTCGGTTCCTTCCCAGCATCGAGATCATTGAGATACACCACGACCGAAAGGCGGATGCGCCTTCGGGGACCGCGCTGCGCACCGCGCAGGAGATCGCCGCCGCGCGCGGTCCGGCCCCGGTGCCGCCGGTGCGTTCTTCGGAG
>JBAZZY010000028.1 GCA_041658565.1 Actinomycetota bacterium
CACAGGCAGCGGTGTCTTCGTCACGACGACCTCCGGCTGGATCTTCGCTTTCGCGCCGACCTCGTTGATTCGGCGCTGACGGGGTTCTCTACCAGATGGGAGCGAGGTACTACGATGCGTCGATCGGGCGCTTCGTTTCACGCGACCCGGCGGACGCCGATGCGTCGGAGAGTTCCTATGTGCACGCGCGCGCTCATAGCGTGCCCGCGTTCCTCGAGGGTGACTTGATTCCCCGTCCGTGGACCGAATACGTTCGTCGAAACCGCTTTGGGGCGCGTGCGGGCCGGCGAGGAACGATGGGGCCCGCGCGCGATCGACATCGACTTGTTGTTGGTCGGCGATGAGGTCGTTGCCGACGAAGACTTGATCATTCCCCACCCGCGAATGCACGGGCGCGCGTTCGTGCTCGTGCCGTTGGTGGAGATCGCACCCCACGCCGTAATCCCCGGCCACGGCAGCGCGCGCGCGCTGCTGCAGGGAATCTCGACGGCTGGTGTCCACCGCCTGGACGAATAGGCCGTGCATCCGTCCGCCGTTCGCTGTCCTTCTCGAATGGAACCCCTGCGCGCGCCCTGGACATAAGCGGCATCTAAGACTACCTTCCCGCCCCGAGGCTCCAGCATCGTCCCCGGGTCCGCCGTCGGACCCCCTTGCCTTCGCGGGCCTCGTGTCTTTGGCGCGCGACGGGGGATGGACATGAGACTTACCCGAGGGCTGCGGGAACCACACTTCTTGCGCGATGGACGGTCCAGATCAAACGCGACCGGTCAGGCGACAAACGGGAATCGTGATTGAGTTGATCCGCTGCTCGCGCCTCCCGCGCCCCGTGTGGCGTCGCGCGCTCTTGGGCGCGGCTCTTGCTCTTGCGGGCACCGCCTGTGGGGGCGCAAGTTCGAGCGCGACCGGGGTGTTCGTGCTTCAGGAACGGGGGGTGCGGGTGTTCTTCATTGTCCCCGCCCCACTCAACCACCCGGCGGTGGAGGAGGTCGAAACCGCTCGGCGGAGCTTGGGGGCTCCACCGCCCGCCTACTACATCGTTGCGCATGTTGATAATCGCCGGGGTCGGAAGGCCTATTTTCCGTCTGGAGTCAGTTTGCGAGGGGTGTCGGGCTGGCATCGGACATGGAATTCCAGGGACTTCTTGCTGAACCGTGCAAGGAATGATGGAGACACAGTGCTTCCGCTATTGAGACGTATGCAGCGCGACGCTCGATTCACGGGAGACGTGCCGGCTGGGCGAGAATCTGACACCGTGCTTGTTGTCTGGGCGGGCCCTCTGACAGTGGCTGGCCTCCGCGACGTATCGAACTTCCGAAAGGGCGTCGAGTTCGAGGTCTGTGGGGCTGGATCAGCGGACTCCTCTTTGTGCAAATGGGCCAAGGCGAGCTTCAAGCCGTTCACCTGGGGTCCTGCTGCGGCAGACGCGAGACCCGCGCTGCGGCAAGGGATCTCGCCGTCCGGCGTCCACCGCCTGGACGAATGAGCGTGTCTTCGACGACCGGCGGCATCCACGGCTATCTTCCCCGCTTGGTGCCTCAAGACCCGCGGACGATGGAGGAGATGTCGGACGGCATGAACCTGTTTGTATTCCAGCCGACGAGGTGCGGTGGGGTCGCGCACCTTGGCTACGGGTCGCGGGGGTGAGCAAGCTCGCGGGCGGCGCCGTGTTGTACGGGTCCGTCGTGCTGTCGTTCTTTGCGCTCGTTCTCTGGCCCGTCTTTCATGCTCTTCGTCGTGGGCGGTGGGTGTGGGTGTTTCTCGTGTGCGTATTTCTGCACGTGGGCGGATTGGCTTATTGGATCCGGCATGCGCTGACCCGTCGGCCGGCGTAGGGCTGGCGAGAAACGCCGCGATCCGATGCGTCTTTGGACATAGGCCGCATCGACGACTACCTTCCCGCCCCGAGGCTCCAGCATCGTCCCCGGGTCCGCCCGTCCGTCGGGCCCCCTCGCATCCGTGAGTCTTGTGTCTTTGGGCGCGCGACGGGGGATGGACATGAGGCTGAGCCGAAGGCCGTGGCGGAGCAGAGGTTGTCGCCCCGCGTGGGCGTGTCTCGGGGCTGGCGCCCTCTTGCTTGCGGCCTGCACGGGACCGGTGAACTGTGACATTGCCGCGGGTACTTGGGAGAAGATGCCCTCCTCGCCGGCGAGCTTCAATTGGGTGGCGGGCAGTGTCTGGACCGGGAAGCAGGCCATCGCGTGGAACAACAGCGACAGCGCGAGTCTTGATGCGCGTCAGGGAACGTGGCGCACTATCCGGCCCGCCCCCGAGATCGGCCGGCACATGGGCTTTGCCTCCTTTTGGACCGGACAGGAGGCTCTGTTTTGGGACGACGGCGGGCTCGACCAGGGCGGGGATCCGCTTGGGGAACTTGGCGTTGCTTACGACCCCGCCGAGGACCGGTGGCGCCGCATTGCGCCGTCACCTCTTCCGGCTGGGGGCGGCCACGTTGGGGCGTGGGACGGTCATGAGTTGCTTGTGTGGGGCCCGGGCGCACAGGGCAAGGCGGAAGCGGCCGCGTATGACCCCGGCGCCGACCGTTGGCGCGCGCTCCCGCCCGGGCCGCTGAGCGCGCGGTCGGGAGCCGATGCGGTTTGGACCGGGACTGAGTTTCTGCTGTGGGGTGGGAGCCGGGGCGGGGGGAAAGTCGTTGACGGAGAGTTTGTGCCACCTACATTCCTTGTCGACGGCGCCGCATACACCCCCGCGACGAACACCTGGAGACGGATCCCACCCGCACCGCTGCGGCCGCGAGATTGGAACACCGCGCTGTGGACCGGAAAGGAGATGATCATCTGGGGAGGCACGGCAGATTTTGCGTTTCTCGGCGACGGGGCGGCATACGATCCCGCCCTTGATCACTGGCGCTTGCTCAAGGAGGCCCCTGTTGCGCGACGATCCTCCGGCGTCGCCTGGGATGGCCGGGAGATGCTCGTCTGGGGTGGTGTGGGGAGGACCGACGACAAGCTCGGGGAAGGAGCCTCAAACGACGGGTTCGCGTACGACCCGAGCGAGGACTCGTGGCGCGCGTTGCCGCAAGGTCCGCTTGCACCGAGGATCGGGACCCTGACCGCTTGGACTGGAGCAGGATTGCTGATATTCGGAGGGTGCTGCAACGAGTCGGACCTTGACTACCAAGATGGTGCCATCCTGAAGGTGGCCCCGTCCTGCCGCGCGCCGGGCAGCCGCGCGAAGTAAGGGAATGGACATCAGATGACATCTTCGTTTCGGGATGCTCACCGGTACGGGCGCAAATCGGGAGGGCCACAACTCCTCAATGGGCGGACCTGTCGCCACGTCCCTGCACGCGGCTGGATCGGATCCGGTCTGCTGCGGGTAGGAAACAGGCGGAGCATGTCGAACGGAGACGCTGTGAGAACTACCAGGGTGGTGCGAGCGGTAGCGCTCTTGTCGCTGATGGTTCTGAATGCCTGCGGTGGCGCAGGGGCGACTCGCGGCGCCGGGGTGCCCAGAGCCTTCATCACCGGAACGCCTTCGATGGCAACTCACGTTCCGAGCCCACCCGTCAAGCCGCCGGTTCGAAAGGGCTCTGTTTACGGCACCGTCCTGCTGCGCGGCGGGAATTGCATGCCCACGATTGAATCGGACGAGCCCTCTTCGTGCGGCGAGGTGCTTCACGAGCGGCGGCGGGTGTTCGTGTACGCGCCGCCTCTTCGCTGGAGCGACTTCGATGGTGCCGATTACGAAGGGCCGAGGCGACCTCACAGGGTCACCACAACCGCACGCGACCGGTACTCCATCCCCCTCGCGCCGGGGGAGTACTCGGTGCTCATTGAGTCGTATTCGGGTCGTCCCGCGATGGGGTCACCTTGTTCCTCGGGCTCGTACTGCGGTTGGGTTCGCGTGCTTCCCGGGCGTTCCGCGCGCGTCGACTTGGAACTCTTCGAAGGCGCCTATTGAGGCGCCATGCTCGCCGTTTCATGTGGCTGGTCGGCCGGGTCCGCCGTCCGGCACCCCTTACATTCGCGGGCCTCGTGTCTTTGGGCGCGCGACGGGGGATCGACATGAGGCTCACAAAGGTCCTGCGGTGTCTTGTCGGCGTCGCACTGCTCGTCGGCCTCACTGCATGCACCCGTGGGGACGACGCGGCCGGCCGACCGCATCCGTCATCCGACCACCCGCTGGTCCTTGCCGGCGGGAGCGAGCCTTCCGGCGACGCACGAGTGACGGCGCTGTGGAGTCTTCAGATCTACTTCGATCAAGCGGGTGACTTCTGTCTGGCATTGGCGGTATCTCATGGCCGCACTAGCAGTCAGTGTGGTCCGGAATCCCTCCTCGAAACTTGGCTCCCCCGGCTGCATTTCGCGCCTCAAGCTGAGTACGAGGAGAACGCAACCTACATCTACGGCGCGGCCTGGGAAGACGTTGACCGCGTCCGCGTGGATGCTGGAAACCGCGACCTGGCAGCGCGTGTGGTTCGCGTCCCCGGTTTTCGAGTTCGCTTCTTTGCTTTACAGGCTGTGCCCCGGCTGCAGGAAGTACCTGAGGTCGTCGCATTCGATGAGGGCGGCAAGGTACTTACCAGCGTGAAGCCATCCGTCGGGGGAAGCCCGGGCTACATCCCCAGGCGCAACTAGATGCAATCTGGAGACTGCAGTTTGGTCGTCGGCGACATTGGGGCGTGCGGGGTGATGAGATGAAGCCGGGTGTGGTTGTCCGCACGCTGGCGGTGGCCTTCGCAATCGGCGCGCTGGTCTTGGTCAAGGTTCTTAGTGGGGCCGCGCCGCCGCCGAAACCCGCGCGTGACAAAGCTCTGCAGTTCTTCGCTCCCAAGGCCGTTCCTGTGCGCGTGTTGTCCCTTCCCAGGGGAGTCGAGCAGCATGGCGAGTTCGCTTGCTACGCATCGAGGAACCCGGATACGGGTGAGTTTCTGGTGCTGGGGTCCGGCGGGGAGCTGGTGGTGAGAGAGTCGGCGCTGCTTGAGATGCGGCTGGTCTCGCGCTGGGGGAGCAAGAGAGTGGAGGTTGAGAAGAGCATCGACACGCATCCGGGGATGAGGATTCCGGCCCTCTTCTTCGCTCCCGTTCTCGGCCCTCCCGGACGGCTCAACGACTGCACTGCGTCGTTCTCGCTGTCTGCGCTGTCGGGGGAGCCGATTCCAGCCCCGAGCCGGTAATCACTGCCTCGCTGAATGCCTCGACGGAAGCCGGCTTGCGCCTCCTCGGAGAATTCAGATGCGTTGCGCAGAGGCGTACTTCGTCCCCAACTCCGGCGTCATCGCTCCAGCACTCGCTTACCCTCACGCCGTCCGGCCGGATCGCCGGGAGTTGTCCGAAGCCTACTGCGACGCCGACGTGCGGCGATGACTCGGTGCAAAGACCTTCATGTCCGCCCCGGCCAGCCCTTGCGCGAGTGTTCCGGCCCATTCCTCGAATCGCTCCGCAAGGACTTCTCCGGAGCCCAGGATCGCCGGCACTTCCCACCCCGCCAGACGAATGGAGTTCTCGGCCGCGCGAAGGTCCACTCCCGCTGTGACTGAGGCGCCCATGTCGTCGATCTGCCCCGACGCGTCCGCGTAGCGCTTGACGAACGCGAGCACCCGGAAGATGTTGATCCACGCCGGGAAGAAGTCCGGCAGTTCGCCGACGGATGCGACGAACCTCTCGGGTGAAATTGGTCTGTACCGCTTGGAGTTTCGGACCGCGATCACGTCGAGGAGCCCTCCCATTCGCAAGGATTCGAGAGCGTCGAAGACGTTTCGCTTCGAGTAGCCGACCGCGTCCGCGATGTCTGCCGCCGACAGGCTCGCGGACGGATCGGCAAGAAACATCCGAACGACCTCTGCCCGCGTGGTAACGCCAAAGACCGACCGGAGACGCAGTTGCACGAGAGAGGGCCGGGCGAAGTCGGGCATGTGCGACCGACCCGTCGGCTCGAACTTGTAGCCCTCCGTCGCGTAAGGCCAGTTGACGTTGCCGTGTCGATTGACGGTGCCCGCAAAGGCGCCGTACATGGATCGCAGATCGGGGAAGTCCCTCCACGAAGTCTCGAGCAGAGTCCGCAATCGCGTGGCCGACACATGACGGCCGAATTCGATGCACCAATCCGTAACTTCGTCGCGGAGTCTGCGATCGATCTCGCGGAAACTCGTCGTGAACAAGATCAGAGGTTCGATGTCGATGGCGTGGCTCGTGTGCTTCCTGCCCCACCCCGACACCCCGGCCTCGGCCCACATGCTCCAGAGGAGGGACAGGACGCTCTCGTCGAGCGCCGACCTAAAGTTCGTCGTCCGCATCGCTCACTCCCAGATCCGCGAGCGTTCTGACGAGCAGCATGCGGAAGCCCATCGACACGTCGTGGCTCATCGCCCATCGGCCTGCCGCAAGCAACTCCTCCCGGCTTGGCGTGAGTCGGCGAAGATCGTCGATGTGCTTTGGGCTCATGCCGTCCGCAGCCGCGTACACCTTGAAGTGGATCTGATCGAAGCGGCCGGCAAGGTGCAGAACCAATCCACCGTAGATGCGAGTTTCAAGTCTCTCGTCGAATCCGCGGGGCAGTCCTAGATCGAAGAGTCCCGAAGATTCAGCGTTCAACCACTTCGGTCCCAGCCCGAGAACCGCGGCGACATCCGAGGCCGCTGTGAGAAGTTCGTCGGGCAGCGGAACAGCCGTTGAGGGGTGCCCATCGCGCATGAGTGCCACGATGTCCAGGTCCTGGGTGGGGCGATGCATCAATCCCAGAAGCAGCAGGCTGCTCCCTCCGACGGCGACAAGCTCAAACCGGAGGTTCCGCGCGCGCAGCGTTTCTCCGAGAACGGTGAGAGCCCGCTCGAGTTCTTCTCGCCCGAAATCCTTCACGACTACTACTCTAGCCTGGGCCGTCAGGATGGTCAATCTCTCGATTCGAGAGGTTCACGCGCACGAACATGCGCGTTCTCCCGCTTTCACCTGCGAAAACGACGAGGGCTTCGCGATGCGCGTGCGCGCGCCGGCGACGCCGGGTCCATCGCTCGTCAAGGTCGTCACCGACCCCGTGATCACCTACCCGCCCGCTGCTCGCTGCTCGCCTGACGGTTTCCTCGCGCGTGGGTGGCCATCACGTCTACGGGAGCCGGTCCCATCCTTTTGGCAGTTCGGGGATCGTCCATTCGGGGTTTGGGCGCCAGCGTTCCCATCCCTCGTTGAAGGGTGACTTACGTCCGATGTATCGCTCCAGCACTCGCTCACCCTCACGTCGTACGGCCGCCGCTTGGTCGGCGCCGAGAATCCCCTGCCGCACGGCTTGGCCGAGGTGGTCTTCGTCCTTCCATTCCCACGATCCGTCGGCGTTGATGACGAGATCGAGCTTCTGGTCGAGATAGTCGAAACCGATGCCCGTGCGGCGCAGGGGTTCTTCGAGGTTGACGTACCACGCGAGGAACTCGTCGTCTTGCCAGAACAGAAGCACCGAGTGCGCAGCACCGGGTGTCGCGAGACGCAGCATGCGCAGCGTGAAAGGCCTCTCGATCAGATTCCACTCCTCCGGCTGGACGTCCAGTCGTTCGCCGTCCAAAGAAACCGGGACGTGCCACCTGGTGCCGAACGGCGTCCAGAAGGCCAGGAGATCGGGGGCGTCCTGGACGACGACGACGGGGCGCGCGCTCCAGATGCATCCCCGATGTACCTCGCGAAGAACAATGTGCTGGCCGCTATGCCAGTGCATTCTGGAGGCGCTTGCCGCCTTGATCGGATCGGATCGCCTGGAGGTCACGGAAGGCACGCTCTTCCTCGCGTGAGGCCGGAGCCGCCCCCGCATGCGGAACGCCCGTGCTCGGAAGGTGTGTCCCCGCGGCTCACTGCTCGCCTGACGTGTTCACCCAGTTCTCGACGGCTTCGACGAATCGCGTTGCGTCGCGGACGGCCGATTCCGCCGCATCCGAGCCGATCTCCCCGACGTAGTCCGCGCGCGCTCGCGCGGCCTGCAGGCGGTGGAGAATCACGCCGAACTCGGACGGCAGCAGTCCGGGGACCACGACAAGCTCACCGAACAGCCTGAGGAGTCCGGCGTGACTCTTCGGCTCGCCGCCAACGCTCTCCACCGCAGCGGAGGCAGCATGGTAGGTCGCGTAATAGGCGCGCGATACCGCGTCGGCTGCGAATCGCGATTCCAGGAGAACGCGCGCAGCAGAGAGAGCCTCGTGCGCCCGCGGGAAACTCACGCGACGCGCCTTCCGTCCCTCTGGGCGTTCCGGAGGAACGCGCTCTTCCCTTGGTCGATCTCGGCCTCGGAGACATGGACGATCGAGACGAGCACGTGGTGTTCGAGGGTGTGACGCCATGCGATCTCGCTCGTGCGCTCGATCTCCTGGTATGGCGAGTCGATGTGGTCGAGGACGACGAGCAGGTCGATGTCGGATTCCTCGTGGGCCTCGCCGCGCGCCGCTGACCCGTACATGATGATCTCGCGCAGCCGCGAGCCGTAGAACTCGCGAAGGTCGGACGCGACCGCGCGCGCGATCTTCTCGGCGTCGAAGACCTCGGCGAGCTGCGGAAGATCCGGCTCACGAACGTCTTTCGTCGCGCGCTCGACGGCAACCTCGTCCGCGAGTCCCTCGTCGGCGAGCCAGCGGAGCGCGCGCCTGCGCATCCGCGCATCGTGGAAAGCAAACCACGCCTCCCGCAATTCGGGGAACTCGAACAGCGTGTCTTTGAATCGACGGAAGGCCCCGCGGCCTCCGATCGCGCGAGAGAGAAGGTCGCGCGCGCGCGAATCTCCTACGCGCGCGACGAAGTTCTCCAAGTCCTCGTACGCTTCGCGAGACTCCAGTGCCTGGATCTGAATCCAGTCGTCGGGAGGGGCAGGCTCGTCGCCGGTGGCGTCCTCGAGAAACGGCTCGACCGCGCCCGTCTCCGGGTCCAAGTACCACGCGTTCATGCCGGAGTGATCCTCCAGCGCCTCGGCGAGCGCGCGCAGATCAACGCGGTCGGGATCGAGCATCGTCATCTCCTTCATCACGCTCGAATCACCGCCATCGTATCCAGGCAATCAAACGATGGGAAGCGCGCGTGACCTGCGAGCCCCAGACCCTATCTGTCGCACTCTGATAACTATTCGAATAGGTCTGAACCGTTCTGGTCCCGACTTCGAACCCCGCAATGAGTTGCCCGAGGCGCCCCTGTCCGGCTGGGGGAACGTCTGCGGGCACCGTTCAGGGACGGACTTCAACGGAGGGGGCGGCGGAGAGATGTATACAGCGCCACGGGCTGTATGATCTCCCTGCATGAAGCGGCTTCAGATCTACATCGAAGAAGAGATGGACGACGCCCTTGCCGTTGAGGCGGCCCGTACCGGAACGTCTAAGGCGGCCCTCATCCGGATGTTTGTCGGCGAGCGGCTCAAGCCCCGAAAGGCGGGCGGCGACCCACTCGACTCCATGGTGGGCGCCTTTGACGTGGAGCCGGGGAACGTCGACGACGTGGTCTACCCGCGATGAGGTTCGTTGATACGTCCTACTGGGTTGCGTTATCGGTATCCAGAGATCGGAATCACGCGGCGGCGCGAGCGATATGGGCGGGCGAACGAGGGTCGCTCCTGACGACCAATCATGTCCTTGGTGAGACGTGGACGTTTCTTCGTCGTCGCGTTGGGCACGGCGGAGCGCTTCGAATGGCGGACGCCGCGCTCGCTTCTCGCGCGCTGACCGTCGAACACGTCGACAAGGGCACGGAACATCAGGCGTGGCAGTGGTTGCGTCGCCACGACGAGCGGGAGTACTCGTTTGTGGACGCCACGAGCTTCGCGATGATGCGGCGTCTTCGGATTCGCGAGGCGCTGGCCTTCGACGGCGATTTCGCCGCCGCCGGGTTCGTCGAAGTACGGCCCTGACTCACCGTCACCGCAGTCCCGTGGCGTCGCCTCCCGATTCACGAGGTGTTTCGCGGCGGTATACTTGGCTGCGTCCGAACGGTACCCGGTGCGGGACCGGAACGGAGGAGGAAACGTGCAGCAACATCCGCGGCCGTTCTCGGCCGAACACCCCTCTCTGCGACCGCTGCCTCCGCAGCGCCCCTTTGACGTTGTCGTGGTCGGTGCCGGGCGGGTCGGTGGGTCCTTTGCCCGGGCGCTCGAGCGCGCGGGGCACCGCGTTCTCGGCGAACTTCGGCGGGACGACGATCCGGGAGTGATCGCCGACGCGAACGTCGTGGTGATCGCAGTGCCCGACGACGAGATTCGCCAGGCGGCCGGAGTGGTCGCGCGCGTGGGGCGTCCCGGGGCTGTGGTGATGCATACGTGCGGCCTGGCGGGTTTGGATGTTCTCGAGGCGTGCGGCGCGCTTGTGGCGGCAGTGCATCCGGCCGTTCCGGTTGCGACGAACAATCAACCGCTCGAAGGAACTGTTTTCGGGGTGACGTGTCCGGACGATCTGCGTGCGTGGTGCGCGGGGTTCGTCGGCGACCTGGGCGGGCAGGCACTGTTCATCTCGGAGGAGCAGCGGCCGCTGTATCACGCGGCGTTGGTGATGTCGTCGAACTTCACCGTTGCGCTGGCGGGAGATGCCGCACGACTGCTCGGCGGCCACGATCTCATCGTTCCCTTGATGCGAGCGACCGTGGACAACATCCAGCGGTTGGGTCCGGCCGCTGCGCTCACCGGGCCCGTCGTCCGCGGCGACGTCGGGACGTTGCGCGCGCACTTGGCTGCACTGCCGGTCGATCTCATCGAGCCTTACGTGGCGAACGCGCGCCGCGCGCTCGCGCTCGCGGTTGAATCGGGCCGCCTGGGTCCGGAGGCGGCCGAGCGTGTTCGCGAAGCGCTGGAGGAGGCGGCGCATCGATGAGGATTCTCGCGACGGTTGCGGACGCGCAGCGCATGTTCGAGAAGGAACGCGAGGCGGGTCGCAGGATTGGTTTCGTCCCGACCATGGGGTACTTGCACGAGGGCCACGCGAGCCTGGTGCGGCGCGCGCGCGCCGACAATGACATCGTCGGAGTGAGCATCTTCGTGAACCCGCTGCAGTTCGGTGCGAATGAGGACCTTTCCGCGTACCCACGTGATCTCGATCGCGATCTGGACATTTGCGAGCGCGAGGGAGCCGACGTCGTGTTCGCTCCGGGCACTGAGGAGATGTACGGAACGGACACCGGTGTGCGCGTATCGGCCGGACCTATGGCGACGAAACTCTGCGGGCGCACGCGACCGGAGCACTTCGACGGCGTCGTGACCGTGGTCGCCAAGTTGTTCAACATCGCCGGCGCCTGCCGGATGTACTTCGGGCAGAAGGACGCGCAGCAGTTGGTGGTCATCCGAAACCTGGCGCGCGCCCTGAACTTCCCGGTTGAGGTCGTCGGGTGCCCGATCGTGCGCGAGTCCGACGGGCTCGCGATGTCCAGCCGCAACGTCTACCTCAACGACGACCAGCGCCGCTCGGCTCTGGTGCTCAAACGTTCTCTGGATGCCGCTGCCGTCGCGGTCGCAGAGGGCGAATCAGACGGACGGCGAATCGCGGAGATGATGGCCGCGCAGATATCCTGCGAGCCGCTCGCGCGCCTTGACTACGCGGCGTGCGTGGACCCCGAGACTCTCGACGACCTCGAGCGCCTCGATGTCCCGGCGCTGTGCGCCGTTGCGGCATGGTTCGGTAGTGCTCGATTGATTGACAACATGACGGTGACCCCGGCTCGGGGCATCGATCGGAGGGACGACTGATGTTTCGCACCATGATGAAATCCAAGATCCACCGGGCCACGGTGACCGAGGCCAACGTGGATTACATGGGATCGATCTCTATCGACACCGACCTGATGAAGGCTGCGGATCTTCTGCCCAATGAGAAGGTCCAGATCGCAGACATCACCAACGGCGCGCGCCTGGAGACCTACGTCATCGAGGGCCCGGCGGGATCCGGGACGGTATGCCTGAACGGCGCGGCCGCGCGCCTGGTCGGTGAGGGAGATCTCATCATCATCATCTCGTACGCGCACATGAGCGACGCCGAGGCGCGCGAGTACAAGCCGACGGTCGTATTCGTGGACGGCCTTAACCGCGTGACCGAGATTCGCGGCGAGGTCTACGCGACCGCGAGCCTGTAGTTGGACGAGCGCGCGCGGCAGATCGTTCGGGACGCGCTCGTTGAGGACGCGGCGTTCGAGGACGTCACCACCCTGGCCACCGTTCCTGCCGGCGCGCGCGGCCGCGCGCGCTGCGTGGCACGGACCGCGTGCGTGATCGCCGGCCTCGAGTTGTTCGAGGCGGCGTTCTTGGAAATGGACGCCAAGGTGCGCGTGAACGTGCTGGTCGCCGACGGCGCTTGCTTGTCCCCGGACTCGGTTGTGGCCGAGGTCGAGGGGTCGCTGCGCGCGATCTTGTCGGCGGAGCGCACGGCGTTGAACTTCGTGCAGCGATTGTCGGGGATCGCCACCCTGACCGCTCAGTATGTTGCGGCTGCCGGCGGCGTCCAGGTGCGTGACACGCGAAAGACGACGCCGGGGTGGCGCGCGCTGGAGAAGGCCGCGGTGCGCGCGGGCGGTGGAACCAACCACCGTTCGACGCTCGCGGAAGCCGTCTTGATCAAGGACAACCACATCGTCGCGGCGGGCGGTCTTGGCCCGGCGGTGGCTGCGGCGAAGGCGGCCGCGACCTGGGTCGAGGTCGAGTGCGACACGCTCGCGCAGGTGCGAGAGGCCCTCGATGCCGGCGCGGACGAGTTGCTGCTGGACAATATGGATGTGCGGACTCTGTCGGAAGCCGTTGAGATCGTGGCCGGGCGCGCGCGCACCGAGGCTTCGGGTGGCGTCACGCTCGAAACCATCGGCGCGATCGCGCGCACCGGAGTGGACGCGATCAGCGTGGGTGCGCTCACGCACTCAGCGCCTGCGGCGGATTTGAGCCTGGAAGTCGAGGAGATCTAGATGCTGCTCGCGGTTGATGTCGGCAACACTCAGATGGTGATCGGGGTGTTCGAGCGCACCGATCTGCAGCAGCATTGGCGCGTGGCGACGCACACCGAGCGCACCGCGGACGAAACTGCGCTGATCTTTCAAGGGCTGCTGTCCCAAGTTGGGCTTTCGTTCGACCGCAACGTCACCGCCGTGGTGATCTCGAGCGTCGTTCCGCGAGTGACCGAGGCGTTGCGCGACATGACGCGGCGCTACTTCCATTTCGATCCGGTCATCGTCGGTCCCGGCGTACGCACCGGCATGCCGATCATGACCGATAACCCCCGCGAAGTCGGTGCCGACCGAATCGTGAACGCGATCGCTGCGTTCGCACGTTACGGCGGGCCCTGCATCGTCATCGACTTCGGAACGGCGACGACCTTTGACGCCGTCAGCGCCAAGGGTGAGTACCTGGGCGGTTCCATCGCCCCCGGCGTGGAGATCTCGACCAACGCGCTGGTCTCGGCCGGAGCGCAACTTCGCAATATCGAGTTCGTCGCTCCGCAGTCGGTCATCGGCAAGACCACGGTCGAGGCGATTCAGTCCGGAGTGCTTTACGGCTTCGCCGGTCAGGTGGATGCAATCATCACTCGGATGCGCGAGGAACTAGGCGGGGTCGCCCCAAGCGTGGCCACCGGCGGACTGGCGCCGGTGATCATGCCGCACGCGCACACCGTGGATCACCACGAACCGTGGTTGACGCTGGAAGGGCTGCTGCAGATTTACGAACTCAACACGCGGGGTGGCGAATGACCGAGCGGTTCGACGACATCGAGCGCGCGCGCCTGGACAAGGTCGAGCAAATGCGCGCGTCGGGTGTGAACCCCTACCCCGTTCGCTTCGACCGCACGCACACTGCCGCGGCGATTCACGGTGAGCACGGCGAGCTCGAGCAGGGAGCAGAGACCGGCGCGCGCGCGTCGGTCGCCGGTCGCCTGGTGCTCAAGCGCGGGCACGGCAAGATGTCTTTTGGAACGTTGCGCGACGGTACCGGCGAGATCCAACTGATGTGCCAACTCGACCGACTTGGTGCCGAGTCTTACGCGGCCTTCGAGGGACTCGACCTCGGCGACTGGGTCGGTGCTGAGGGCGAGATCATCAAGACCCGCAAGGGCGAGTTGTCGGTGCGCGCGGATTCGCTGCAACTCCTTGCCAAGTCCATCCGTCCGCTGCCGGAGAAGTGGCACGGATTGCGAGACGTCGAGCAGCGCTACCGCCGCCGCTATGTGGACCTCGCCGTCAATCCCGAGGCGCGCCGGATCGCCGAGTTGCGCGCGCGCACGGTGCAAGGCCTTCGCGAGTTCATGAGCGCGCGCGGCTTCCTCGAAGTCGAAACGCCGATGCTGCAGTCCCAACCCGGCGGCGCGACCGCGCGCCCCTTCGTGACGCACATCAACGCGCTCGACATGGACTTGTACCTTCGTATCGCGCCGGAGTTGTACTTGAAGCGCCTCGTCGTCGGTGGGATGGAGCGGGTCTTCGAGATCAACCGCAACTTCCGAAACGAAGGCGTGAGCGTCAAGCACAACCCGGAGTTCACGATGCTCGAGGCCTACCAGGCCTACGCCGACTACACCGAGATGATGGAACTGACGCAGTCCATGGTGCAGGCGGTCTCGCCGGCCGAGGTGATCGAGTACCAAGGCCGCGCCGTTCAGATCGGCGGCGATTGGCGGAGGGCGAGCATGCTGGAGTTGGTTCGCGAAGCCGTGGGTGCCCAGGATCTGTCTTACGACTGGCCGGTCGAGCGCGCGCGCGAGTTGTGCGACCGCGACGGCGTCCCTTACGAGAAGCGCTGGGGGACCGGCAAGCTCGTCGTCGAACTGTTTGAAAAGCACGTCGAGCACGGACTGTGGGATCCGACTTTCGTCACGGACTACCCGGTCGAGGTTTCTCCGCTGGCGCGAATCCACCGAAATGACCCGAATGTAACCGAGCGCTTTGAGGTGATCGCCGTCGGCAGGGAACTCGCGAACGCCTTCAGCGAGTTGAACGACCCGGTGGATCAGCGCGCGCGCTTTGAGGCGCAGGCCCGCGAGAAAGCGGCCGGTGACGACGAGGCAATGTCTGTGGACGAGGATTACCTGCGCGCGCTCGAATACGGTATGCCGCCCGCCGGTGGACTCGGCGTCGGCGTCGATCGCCTGGTCATGCTGCTTGCTGACGTTGCAAGCATCCGCGAGGTGATCTTGTTCCCACTGCTTCGCCCAGAGGCCGAGTAGCGCCCTCACCAGCGAAAAGCCGCCGTCAAAGGCGCCCCGCGGTCCTGCTCCCCGAAAAGGGAATCGAGAACCGGCCGAATCGGTTATAGATGATGGGAAAGGCCGCCGATGGAATCCACGAAAGCAGAAAGTCGGCTGTCGAAAAGGAAAGCGGTAGTGACCCCACGGATATAATCCGGGGAGGACCGCGTCGAGAGAGAGGTCAGTGGTGTTCGAGCGATTCACGGACCGCGCACGCCGGGTTGTCGTCCTGGCGCAAGAAGAAGCGCGGATGCTCAATCACAACTACATCGGAACCGAGCACATCCTGCTCGGCCTAATCCACGAGGGCGAAGGCGTTGCAGCAAAGGCGCTGGAGTCGCTCGGCATCTCGCTCGACGGAGTGCGTCAGCAAGTCGAGGAGATCATTGGACAGGGCCAGGCGCCGCCGCCGGGACACATCCCGTTCACGCCGCGCGCCAAGAAGGTTCTGGAGTTGTCGTTGCGCGAGGCGCTGCAACTCGGCCATAACTACATCGGCACCGAGCACATCCTGCTCGGCCTCATCCGTGAAGGCGAAGGCGTTGCCGCGCAGGTCTTGGTCAAGTTGGGGGCAGACCTGAACAAGGTGCGCGCTCAAGTCATTGCGCTGCTGCAGGGCTATCAGAGCGGCCAGAAAGAAGGCGGGGGCGGGCAGCCCGCCGGCGAGCAGGCACCGAGCGGCTCTCCCGTGCTCGACCAGTTCGGCCGCAACCTGACGCACCTCGCGCGCGAGGGCAAGCTCGACCCGACCGTGGGCCGCGAGAAGGAAATCGAACGCGTGATGCAGGTTCTGTCACGCCGCACCAAGAACAACCCGGTCCTGATCGGTGAGCCCGGTGTCGGCAAGACGGCGATCGTCGAGGGGTTGGCGACTCGCATCATCCGCAACGAAGTCCCCGAGACGCTCAAGGGCAAGCAGATCTACACCCTCGACCTCGGCGCGCTGGTCGCCGGGTCGCGTTACCGCGGAGACTTCGAAGAGCGGTTGAAGAAGGTCTTGAAAGAAATTCGCACGCGCGGCGACATTGTGCTGTTCATCGACGAGTTGCACACGCTCGTCGGTGCCGGCGCGGCCGAGGGAGCGATCGACGCTGCGAGCATTCTGAAGCCGATGCTTGCGCGCGGCGAGTTGCAGACGATCGGTGCGACGACCCTGGATGAGTACCGCAAGCACCTAGAGAAGGACGCCGCGCTGGAGCGCCGGTTCCAGCCGATCAAGGTGGAAGAGCCCTCGGTGGCCGACACGGTGAAGATCCTCAAGGGGCTGAAGGAGCGCTACGAAGAGCACCACCACATCTTGATCGGCGAGGACGCGATCGTCGCCGCCGCAAACCTTGCCGACCGCTACATCTCCGACCGGTTCCTGCCCGACAAAGCGATCGACCTCATCGACGAAGCCGGCTCGCGTATGCGCATCTTGCGCATGACCGTCCCGCCGGACCTTCGCGAATTCGACGAGCAAATCGCGGGAGTTCGCGATCAGAAGGACGCCGCGATCACCGAGCAGGACTACGACCAGGCTGCTCGTTTGCGTGAGCAGGAGAACACACTGCGCAGCGAGCGCGAGAAGCGCGAGCGCGAGTGGCGCGCCGGCGAGGTCGACCGTCTGCCTCAGATCGGCGAGGAGGAGATCGCGGAAGTGCTCGCGTTGTGGACGGGCATCCCGGTCTACAAGCTCACCGAAGAGGAAACCGCGAAGTTGCTGCGCATGGAAGACGAACTGCACAAGCGGATCGTCAGCCAGGACGATGCCATCCGTGCGGTCAGCAAGGCGATCCGGCGCACGCGCGCCGGCCTGAAGGACCCCAAGCGTCCTTCGGGTTCGTTCATCTTCCTTGGCCCCTCGGGCGTCGGGAAGACCGAACTTGCCAAGACGCTGGCGGAGTTCTTGTTCGGCGAGGAGTCGGCGCTGATCCAACTGGACATGAGCGAGTACATGGAGAAGCACACCGTGTCTCGGTTGATCGGTTCGCCGCCGGGGTACGTCGGCTACGAAGAGGGTGGGCAACTTACTGAGCGCGTGCGTCGCCGGCCGTTCAGCGTGGTCCTGTTCGATGAGATTGAGAAGGCGCATCCCGACGTCTTCAACACGCTGTTGCAGATTCTTGAAGACGGACGTCTCACCGACGCCCAGGGACACACGGTGGACTTCAAGAACACCGTGATCATCATGACGTCGAACCTCGGCACGCGGGATTTGGAAAAGGGCGGACTCGGCTTCAGTTCGAAGCAGGCCGGAATGATGGACTACGACCGCATGCGCGAGCGCGTGATGGAGGAGATGAAGCACTCCTTCCGTCCCGAGTTCCTCAATCGCATCGACGAGATCATCGTGTTCCACCCACTGTTGCTTGCCGATGTCAAGCTGATTGTGGATCTGATGATGCGCCGCATCCAGGAGCAGTTGAAGAGCAAGGACATCGAGATCATCCTTACCGACGCCGCGAAGTCGCTGCTGGCGGAGAAGGGGTACGACCAGTCGCTCGGCGCGCGCCCGCTGCGTCGCACGATTCAGCGTATGGTCGAAGACCAGATGTCCGAGAAGATGCTGTGGAAGGCGTTCCCGCCGGGTACGACGCTCATTGCCGACGCGCGAGACGGCGAGATCGTGTTCGAGCCGGCTCCGGTCCCGCCGGACCGGCCGCCGCTGGAGCTGGCCGGTAGCGAGAACTAGCCCGGTCAAGACGGACGACGGCCGCCGAAAAATCGGCGGCCGTTTCCTTTGAGGCTGAGGGTAGGATGCGTGTATGCCGAGAGCCGCGGCGATGGAGGCCGCACAGCGGAGACTTCTTCGCTGGTTCGACGCCCACGCTCGAACCTTTCCCTGGCGAGATCATCGTGACCCGTACCGCACGCTCGTGGCCGAGGTGATGCTGCAGCAAACGCAGGCCGGTCGCGTCGCAGATGTATACCCGGAGTTCCTGGATCACTTCCCCACCGCCGAGTACCTTGCGCACGCCCCGGCCATGGATGTGATTCGGGCGTGGCGTGGGCTCGGATACAACCGCCGCGCGGTTGATCTTCAGCGGGCCTCGCACGACATCGCTCACGCGGGGGAGTTCCCGTCCGACGTGAGGTCTCTTCGCAGGCTCCCCGGGGTGGCCGAGTACACGGCGGCTGCAGTCGCCTGTTTCGCCTTTGACGCACAAATCCCCGTGGTAGACATCAACACTCGTCGCGTTCTGGCGCGCGCCGCCCTCGGCGCCGAATCCGAGTCTGTCGCCGTCGGGGTGATGAATCGGACGGCCAAGACGTGGCTTCTCGATGGCGAGGCATACCGGTGGAATCAGGCATTGATGGACCTGGGAGCGCTGGTGTGTCGTCCTGCGAGACCGCGGTGCGGGAAGTGCCCGTTGCACGAATCGTGCCGGTATTACGCTCGCGGACTGCACCGGCGGCCGCGCGCATCGCGCGCGGCCGTGGAGCCGCTTGATGGGTCCCGTCGCCGGAAACGCGGTGCCGTCGTCGATGCGTTGCGCGCGGCGGCCGAGCGCGGCTTGTCGCTTGCGCGGCTCGCGGCCGCCGTGCACTCGGACGGCTCCGGCGACCGTGATTTGATGTGGCTGGTCGAATTGCTGGAGGGGCTCGAGCGCGATGGGTTGGTAACCTTGACCCCTGCCGCGCGCCGTGGCTCTTCACGGGGCCTGGTTCGTCTGCCGTCCTGAGTCTCCGGGCGTGCGCGCAACCGACTACGCTAGGCCTCGTGGCGATCTTCCCCTTTGAGATTCCCGGTCCGGCGTTTCGCGAACGGCAAGTACGTACGTGGGTGTTTCAGCGGTTCGCCGACACGTTTTCGGAGATGACCGACCTGCCCCTTGGACTGCGGCAGGAGCTTGCTCGCGTCTGCGGCGAGGTCCGTCCCCGTCCGACGTCGGTGCTGGAGTCCGACGGCGGTGAAACGCGCAAGGCGCTGTTCGACGGCACCTATGAGACCGTCGCCATGCGATACCCGGATCGTCGGACGGTCTGCGTGTCGTCGCAATCCGGATGTGGATTGGGGTGCACCTTCTGCGCGACGGGGCAGATGGGGCTGGTGCGCAACCTGTCCGCGTGGGAGATCGTGGCTCAGGTGCTGTGGGCCGGCTGGGTTTTCGGCGAGCGCCCGAGCAACGTAGTGCTGATGGGGATGGGCGAGCCGCTGGCGAACTACGACAACGTCGTCACCGCGGTGCGCGCGATCAACGACGACGTCGGCGTGTCCGCGCGCCGCATCACCGTGTCGACGGTGGGCCTCGTTCCGCAGATCGATCGTCTCGCGTCCGAGCCCCTGCCTGTGACGCTTGCGTTGTCGCTGCACGCTCCCGACGACGAAACCCGGTCGCGGCTGGTCCCCATAAATCGTCGCTGGCCGGTCGCCGAGTGCATTGCGGCAGCTCGCCGTTTTCGTGAGGGGCACGGCCGCAGAGTATCGATTGAGTATGCACTGATCGACGAGGTCAATGATCGGCCGTGGCAGGCTGCCCGGTTGGCCGAGTTGATCAAGGGAAGCGACATCCATGTCAACGTGATTCCGCTGAACCCGACACCGGGGTTCGGCGTTCCGGCATCGCCGCGCGTCGAGGCCTTTACTCGCGAGCTGCGCGCGGCCGGGGTGAACGCCACGGTTCGCGATTCCCGGGGGGGCGACATCGCGGCGGCGTGTGGCCAACTCGCGGCCGAAACCGTAGCCGGGCCTTAGGCCGGTTTCAGCCTGCGCGTCGGCGGGACGCCAACGGAATAACGTCGGCTTGCAGGTCGATCGGCACGGGTGACTCGAACAGCCCCACGAGCGCTTCCGCCGCTTTCTTCTCCTTCCGGAGAAGGCGACGCATCTGACGGAAGGCCTCCCACGGACGTTCGGGGTCCATGGAGACCAGCATCATGCGGCACTCATCCGGGATGAGTGCGCCGATGTACTCGGAGTGTTTCTGTGAGCTTTTCATATTCCGTCGTCGATTCATTTCGCTGGCCATCGCCGGATTCCTCCCTTTTGCAGACGCGATCGGCAGAAAACCTGATCGGTCTGCGCCCGTTTTCACCCTCCGTGAGAAAAAACGACCGGTTCCTTTTCGCGTTCTAGTTGATGTACGGAACAACAGGACGAAAGTAACGCGCCCCGCGGGGCGGTCTCACGTCGTACAATTCACGCGCTGATGGCTCAAGACCGGTCGATCGACGCTCTGCGCGCGACACTGCTGAAGGTCGCGCCTGGTACCGCTTTGCGTGAAGGCCTCGAGCGCATCCTTCGTGCGGAGACCGGCGCCTTGATAGTGCTGGGCGAGGGTTCGGTCGTCGATGCGGTTTCTTCGAGTGGGTTTCGCATTGAGGAGGACTTCACTCCTCAACGCGTCGGTGAACTGGCGAAGATGGACGGAGCGATCATCGTCTCCGCCGACGCATCCAAGATCCGACAGGCCAATGTCCACTTGGTGCCGGATCCCTCGATCCCAACCCAGGAGAGCGGCACTCGCCACCGTACGGCCGAGCGCGTCGCGCGCCAGACCGGCTTCCCGGTGATTGCTTGCAGCCAGTCGATGAAGATCGTGACCGTCTACGTGGATTCGACAAAGTGGGTTCTGGAGGACGTCGGCGCGGTCCTTGCGCGCGCCAATCAGGCGCTGCAGACCCTGGAGCGATACAAGCAGCGACTGGATGAGGTTTCGGCGAACCTGCTCGCGCTCGAAGTGGAGGATCTAGCAACTCTGCGAGACGTGATCACCGTTTTGCAGCGCATCGAAATGGTCCAAAGGATCGCCGCGGAGGTCGAAGGACTCGTCGTCGAGCTTGGAACCGAGGGACGGCTTATGCGCCTTCAGCTCGACGAGATGATGGGTGGAGTGGACGCGGAGCGCCGAATGCTCGTCCGGGATCATCTTGCCTCGCGACGGCAACGTGCGGTGGACGCCGCCCTAGTCGAACTGTCCTCCCTGTCGCCGGAAGATCTGCTCGATCCGACGGCGCTCGCTCGGGTGCTCGGGCACCTTGCGACGCCTGAAGCTCTGGACGCGTCTTCCTCTCCGCGCGGCTACCGGATCTTGTCCCGGATCCCACGGTTGCCCTCCGCCGTCGTAGACAGAATCGTCTCCGAGTTCGGACGCCTGTCGAAGGTCATGGCAGCATCGATGGACGACCTGCTAGGTGTCGAAGGCGTCGGCGCGACGCGCGCGGCGTCGGTCAAAGAAGGGCTTGTCCGGCTGGCGGAAAGCAGCATTCTGGACCGGTACCTGTAGGTCGCGGCCGAACGCATATCGGCCCACCAGTTGAAAATCTGCCCAATCTTTGCTAGTTTTTGTAATCCCTCATGGCCAAACGAACGTTCCGCGTCGGAGACAAGGTTGTTTACCCCCACCACGGTGCGGCGGTAATCGAGAGCGTCCAAGAACGAGACGTCGAAGGCGCGCGCCGCGAGTACTGGGTGCTCCGGCTGTCTTACGGTGACTTGACACTTATGGTCCCAACGGACGGAGCGGAACAAGTCGGTTTGCGCGGGGTCATCCCCAAGAGCGAACTGGACCAGGTCTTCAAGGTGCTGCAGTCGAAGAAGCAAGCGCCGACGCCGTCCAACTGGAGTCGTCGCTTCAAGGGCCACGTCGAGAAGCTCCGCTCCGGCGACATCTATCAGGTGGCGGAGGTCGTGCGGAACCTGTCCAACCGCGACCAGGACAAGGGTCTGTCGGCAGGCGAGAAGCGGATGCTGTCGCGCGCCCGTCAGATTCTGATTTCCGAGCTGACTTTTGCGGCAGGCGTCAAGGAAGAGAAGGCCGAGTTGATGCTCGACGAGTTGCTCGGCGTCGAGGCCGGAAGCCAGAACTAATCCGGCCGATGAGTGCCGCGCGCGACCGGAGACCCCGGCCGCGCTTTCATTTTCCGGACGTGCCACACTAGAGGCATGGCGCGCGCTTCCGATCCCGTCCGATCCAAGCCCGACCGCGACTCTCCGCGGGGGGTTGTGCTGGTCGAACTCGTGCGGCTGGCCATCGTCGCGCTGTTCGTTGCGGTCGGGTATCAGGTGGGGCGAGCTCTCGCGTCGGAGCCGGATTCGGCGACGGTGCTGGTGTGCTCGGTCTTGGGAGGCGGGACCGGGTACGTCTCGGGAGGCATTCTGGGACGTGCGATCGGCCGCCTTGCGGGCCAGGTGGAGCGCCGCATGGTCGACATCGAAGGCGCCGACCTCGTCTCAGGTTCGCTCGGGGCCATCGCGGGGGTCCTGCTTGGGTCGCTTGGCGGCTGGCCCCTTCTGCTTCTTCCTTCCCGAGCGGTCGGGCTGCCGGTCCTCGGACTCCTTCTCGTCGTGCTCGGCTTCTTGGGATTCCGCCTCGGCGTGCTCAAGCGCGAGGACCTTTTGCAACTGGTCGGGCTGACCTACCGGACGCGCGCGTCGGACCTTCGAGTGCTCGACACGAGCGGTGTTCTGGATGCGCGCCTTATCGACTTCGTGCGCGCCGGGGTGCTCCGGGGAACGCTGCTGGTTCCCCAGTTCGTCCTGGAGGAGGCACAAGGCATTGCCGATTCCTCCGACCCCGTTCGTCGCAGGCGCGCGCGCCGAGGGTTGGAATCGCTGGCTGCGATCCGGCGGGAGGGGCTGCTCGACGTTCGGGAGGTCGATCGGGAGTATCCCGAGTACGAGGCCGTCGACGCTAAGGTCGTCGCGTTGGCGCGCGACCGCGGAGCCGCGATCGTGACCGACGACGCTGCGCTGGCGAGCGTCGCCGAGGTCCAGGGAATCGAGGTGTTGCTGCTGCGCCGTATCGCGGCCGCCTTGCACCCACCGGTGCTTCCCGGCGAGTCGGTCGCGGTCGAGATCACGCGCCCCGGACGTGAATCCGGGCAAGGCGTCGGGTACCTCGAAGACGGGACGATGGTGGTGGTGGACCACGCCGACGGGTTCGTGGGGCACACAATCGACGTGATCATCGAGCGCACGGTCCAAACCAGTGGTGGCCAAATGCTGTTTGCGCGGATCGCAGAGGAGCCTGGGGTGGCGTCCGTCGAGGCCGGCGCTTGAGCGTCTGGGCCATCTTGGTCGCAGCCGGTGCAGGTTCCCGGCTGGGGGGCGACCTTCCCAAGGCGTTTCGCCCGTTGCGCGGTCGGCCGATGCTGGCGTACGCGCTACGTGCGCTGGCCGACGCGAAGGTGGACGGCGTCGTCGTCGTCATACCCGCTGGATGCGATGGGGCGTCGCTCGTCGAACACGCCCCGGGGATGACGGTTCTGGCGACTCCCGGGGGCGCGACGCGTGGGGAGTCGGTTCGCGCGGGGCTGACGCTGGTTCCGGAGAACGCGCGCGCCATTGTCGTTCACGATGCCGCGCGCCCGCTCGCCGATCCTGAGCTGTTCGATCGTGCCCTGACTGCCCTTGAGACCGCCGATGCGGCCGTGTGCGCAATTCCGGTGGCCGACACGCTAAAGAAGGCAGAGGACGGCCGCGTGACGGCTACGGTGCCGCGTGAGGGGTTGTGGCGGGCGCAGACGCCTCAAGCGTTTCGGGCCGAGGTCCTGCGTGCGGCGCACCGGAAGGCGGGGGACGCCGGAGTCGAGGCGACAGACGATGCGGCACTGGTGGAACGAGAGGGGGGTTTGGTGGTCTTGGTTGCGGGGGACGAGCGGAACATCAAGGTGACGACGACGGCCGATTTGGTCATGGCGGAGGCGCTGCTCGGCGCGGTGGAGGCCGGTCGGTGAGAAGCGGGATCGGATTCGACGCACACGGGTTCGTCCCAGGACGGCCGCTCGTGCTCGGCGGGGTCGAGATCCCGTCTGAGAGAGGTCTTGCCGGCCACTCCGACGCCGACGTCCTATCCCACGCGATTGCCGACGCGATTCTGGGAGCGGCAGCTCTCGGCGACATCGGTGAGCACTTCCCGAGCGGGGACCCGCGCTGGGCCGGTGCGCCGAGTACAGAGTTCCTGCGACGTGTGGCGGGTATGGTCGCGCGCGCGGACTTGCGAGTTAACTCGGTCGACGCGACGGTGATCTTGGAAGCACCGGCGCTTGCCCCGCATCGCGATGCCATGCGTGAGCGAATCGCAGAGGCCCTCGGCATTGGAACCGATCGTGTCTCTGTGAAGGCCACGACGACCGACGGGCTTGGGGTGATCGGCCGCGGCGAGGGCGCGGCCGCGCTGGCGGTCGCGGTGCTGGTACCCCGCTAGTAGACTCGGCGCTCAGAATGGCACTCGTCGTTTACAACACGCGCACCCGGCGCAAGGAGCTGTTTGAGCCCCTCGAGCCCGGTCGCGCCGGGATGTACGTGTGCGGGCCGACCGTCTACGACCATCCTCATCTGGGACACGCGCGCGCGGCCGTGGCGTTCGACATCATTCGCCGCACGTTGGAAGCCGTTGGTCATCGCGTTACCTACGTGCAGAACATCACCGACGTCGACGACAAGATCCTGGCGCGCGCCGCGGAGGAGAACACCGGGCCGTGGGAGATCGCCGAGCGGTACACGCGCTCCTACGAGGAGCAGACGCGCGCGATCGGGGTGCGTCCGCCGACGCTGACGCCGAAGGCTACTGGTCACATCACAGAGATGATCGATTTGATCGCTCGACTCATCGAAGTCGACATGGCGTATGCCGTCGCCGGCGGCGATGTGTACTTCGCGGTCGAGAAGTTCGCCACGTACGGATCGCTGTCGGGACGCTCGCTCGACGAGATGCGCGCCGGGGAGCGAGTCGAGCCGGACCCCCGCAAGCGCCACCCGATGGACTTCGCGCTGTGGAAGGGCGCGAAGGATGGTCAGGTCTCGTGGCCTGCTCCGTGGGGAGCCGGGCGTCCCGGCTGGCACATCGAGTGCTCGGTTATGAGCATGAAGTATCTCGGTGAGACATTCGACATTCACGGTGGCGGACAGGATCTCGTGTTCCCGCATCACGAGAACGAAGCCGCCCAGTCCGAGGCCGTCACGCACCGTCCGCTCGCTCGCTACTGGCTGCACAACGGATTCGTCACGATCAACCACGAGAAGATGTCGAAGTCGCTGAAGAACTTCACATTGCTGTCCGACGTGCTCGCCGAGCACTCGGCGCCGGCGGTGCGGACGCTGCTTGCCGGCGCGCACTACCGTAGTCCCCTGGACATGTCGCCGGAGATTCTGGACGAGGCGGGTGCCGTTTGGCAGCGCTTTGCGACATTCGTGCGCAATGCCTCGGATGCCGTCGGCGTCGGCGCGGCCGACGCACGGGTTGACGAGGAGTGGCGCGCGCGGTTCCTCGATGCGATGCAAGACGACTTCCACACTCCGGGTGCGTTCGCTTTGCTTCACGAGTTGATCTCGGAGGCGAACCCGATGATCGAGTCGGTCGAGTCGGGGGCGGATTCCGATGTTCTCGCAGGCTTTCTTGCGACATTCCGAGCCTGTGCCGGAATCCTCGGACTCGATCCGGTCGCAGACTGGCCGGAATCGCGCGCGACTTCCGCAGTTGCGCCCTTGGTGGAGGTCTTGCTGAAGCTGCGGGCCGAGGCGCGCGGCGCGAAGGACTTCGCGCGCGCCGACGAGATTCGCAACGTCCTGGCCGCCGCCGGCGTCGTTGTGGAAGATCGCGCGCGCGGTGCACGTTGGCACTTGGAAAACCCGTGGCGGGCCTGAGCGGCAGACCCGGCGGCGCGCGCCCTCCTCGGCGGGACACCCGGACGCCGACGAGCCGTGCTCGTCCGACGTCGGTGCCCGCTCCGCCGCGCTACATCGAAGGCCGCCACCCGGTGCGCGAGGCTTTGCGCGCGGGCACCTCGATCCGGCGACTGATCGTCGCTGAGGGCGCGCAGCCTCGCGGAGTGCTTGGAGAGATTCTGCAGCTCGCACGTGACGCGGGAGTTCGTATTGACCGCGTCCCGCGCGCCGCGCTCGATGCGCGCGCGAGTACAGGGGCGCATCAGGGTGTCTTGGCGGAGGCGGCGCCGTACCGGACTCGTTCGTGGAAGGAAGGCGTAGAGGCCGCGCGCGAGCGCGGCGCGGTCCCGCTATTGCTGGCCTTGGACGGAATGGAGGACCCACACAATCTGGGCGCACTTCTCAGAACTGCCGAAGTTTTCGGTGTGGACGCTGTGATTCTCCCGAATCGAGGCACTGCGCCTCTCGGTCCGGTCGTCGCGAAAAGCGCGGCGGGAGCGCTCGAACACCTCGTCGTGGATGGGGTGGCGAACCTCGAAAGAACGCTTGCGGATTGCCGTCGCGAAGGAATGTGGATTGTTGCGTTGGCTGCCGAGGGTAACGATGAGGTCCAAGCTTGCGAGTTGCTCGGCGAGCCCGTCGTCGTCGTCGTCGGATCCGAAGGGGCCGGTGTGTCGGCGTTGATTCGCAAGCGCGCCGACGTCGTTGTGCGCATTCCAACGGCCGGTCGCGTGTCCTCGCTGAACGCGTCTGTCGCCGGAGCGATCTGCATGTGGGAGGCGGCGCGGAGGCGTTCCGTAAGGAACTACTGATTTGTGCGGATTCGATGATGTCGGACCAGTCCGGGTGGACGTATTTGCCTAAGTATTAATCATTGACCTTTAGTCCGAGCGGACTATATCCTGCCCGACGGGGCGCTTCACAAATCAGTGATTTTTCGGGTCTCTCCTTAGCGGCGGGGGAGTAAGTGCATGGCACAAGAACTCGAGGCGTTGAGGATCAATGACGGTCTCCTCGATGCGACGGACGATGAACTGGTTCTTCGCGCGCGCGCAGGTGACGACACCGCGCTCGAGCATCTGCTCAATCGCTATAAGAACTTCGCCCGCGTCAAGGCGCGTTCGTACTTCTTGATCGGTGCCGACAAGGAAGACATCGTTCAAGAGGGAATGATCGGTCTCTACAAGGCGATCCGTGACTTTCGTCCGGACAAACTCTCGTCCTTCCGCGCGTTCGCGGAGTTGTGCATCACGCGTCAGATCATCACTGCGATCAAGACCGCGACGCGGCAGAAGCACATTCCACTTAACTCGTACGTTTCGCTTACCCGTCCGATGCCGCAGGACGACGGCAGCGAGCAAGATCGCGTTCTTGTCGACGTGCTGACGCTGGGGACGAACTCAGACCCGGTCGAGTTGGTGATCTCCCGCGAGGAGATCGACAGCATGCAGACGGCATTCCGCGAGATCTTGTCGGACCTCGAGGCGCACGTTCTGCATCTATACCTCGAAGGAAAGAGTTACCAGGACATCGCCGAGTCGATGAAGCGGCGAGTCAAGTCGATCGACAACGCGCTGCAGCGCATCAAGCGCAAGGTCGAGATGCACGTCGAGAATCGCCGCGTCGAGAGCTACTGAGTTCGTCCGGCGGCCTAGGCCTCTTCGAGGTCGATGATTCCTCGTCGGATCGCGTACTTCACGAGTTCGGTCCGATCGTGCATGCCGAGCTTTCGCATGAGGTTCGCCCGGTGCGCTTGCACGGTCTTGATGGACAGGAACAGAAGGTCTGCGATTTCCTTGTTCGTCCTGCCTTCAGCGATCAGCTTGACGATCTCGCGTTCCCGCTTGGACAGGTTGTCGAACGACGTCGTCTCTTGGCCCTTGTCGACGCGCGTCAAGTAATCGCGGATCAGAAGTTTGGCGACGCTGGGGTGCAATATTGCCTCACCGCGGTATGCGGCTTTCACCGCTTCGATGACCTCGTTTGCCGGCGCGCGCTTCAGCACGTACCCGACCGCGCCGGCGCGAAGCATCTGGAAGATGTGCGCTTCGCTGTCGTGTACCGTCAGCGCGAGGATCTTGACCTCCGGGTAGGCATCTCGGATGCGCTGCGTGGTTTCGAAGCCGCTTAGCCCCGGCATGGCGACGTCCATGACGATCACGTCGGGCTTGATTTCGCGCACCTGCTTGATCGCTTCTTCTCCGGAGGAGACATCGGCGACCACCTTCAGGGCCGAATCGGTTTCGAGCACCATGCGGATTCCTTCCCGCACGATTGCGTGGTCGTCTACGACCAATATGCGTATCCGTGCGTCCATCTCGTTCATCCTCCCGCAAGCGGTATCTCGACCACGATCCGGGTTCCTTTCCCCGGTCGCGAGGTGACCTTGAAGTGCCCACCAAGCAGTTCTGCGCGCTCGGTCATGCCCAGCAGCCCGGCGGAGTTGCCGGTGCGCGCGCGCGCCAGGGCTTTGCCGACGTCGAAGCCGGCGCCATCATCGCGGATCTCGATGCGCACGGCCTTCTTCTCGGACGAGACCACGACGTGAATCGCGCTGGGGTGCCCGTGGCGAACAGCGTTGGAAACCGCTTCTTGAACGATACGGAATGCAGCGGCCTCGAAGTGCTCCGGCATCCGCTGCACTTTCGACGCCTCCAGCTCGACCGGCACGTCCCACAGTTCTTGCACTTGTGAGGCGTACCACCGCAGCGAGGCAACGAGGCCGAGTTCGTCCAGCAGCGCCGGCCGGAGGTCGAGCATGACTTTGTCGACGTTTCGAGATGCTTCCACCGCGAGCGCCTTCACTGCTTCCAGGCGTGGACGGTAGGGCTTACGTGAGCGCACTGCTCGTTCGAGCAAGTCGATGTTCATCATGATTGCCGACAGGACCTGGCTTGTTTCATCGTGCAGTTCGCGCGCAACCCTTCGACGCTCTTCCTCCTGCGTGGTCAAGGTCTTCTTCAGCAGCGCCTCGAGGCTCTCTTCCTTCTCGTTAAGCCGGTCCAGGAGTTCGGCGTTCTCGACGGCGAGGGCGACGACGCCGGCGAGGGAGCCGATTAGGTCGCGTTCGGAGCCGTCCAAGGGACGTGCCGGCTGCCAGGTGATTCCCACCAGCGCCATTTTTCGGCCACCGCGTAGCGCGGGAACCACCACCCACGAAATCTCCAGGTCCACGGGCACGTTCGTCAGGGGTCCTGCCGAGGACTGTACGTCCATATCGGACGCGACGAGAACTGCATCCGCCGGGGGAACGTAGTCGCCCCAGGTGGCCGCCGGGGTGCGGCTCCGGGTGCGCCAGATCCCGACCCCGGACGCGTTAAGCGCGGAACCAAGGTGGGCGCTGGCGCGAGTCAGCAGCTTCTTGAGGCCGGCCTTGGACGTCAACAGCGCCTGAATCTCCTCCAGCCCCTCGAGTTCGGCGCGCAGCCGCTCGACGGTCCTTTCGAGGTCGTCGGACTGCCGCTGCAGGCGTGAGGCCATTTCGTTGAACGTCATCGCCACCGAGTTGAGTTCCTCGACATCGAACTTTGGGAGTCGCACGGCGAGGTCACCGACCGCGATGCGTTCGGCGGCCATGCCGACCATCGCCAGGGGGCGGAGCAGTTTGCGCCGCATGGCCCATAGGGACCCGAGCAGGCCGATGGCAAGCGGGATCGCAGTCAGGTAGAGCGAGTATTGGGTACTGCGCCTGAGCTCGATCTGCAGCGGCATCTCGTCAAGCGTCACAGCGACGGCACCGAGGACGGACTCGGGGCCCGGGTGACACGCCGCGCATTCAGTTCGCTTGAGGACGGGCGAGAACACGGTGAGCATCTGCCCTGTGGATGTCCGCGTCGGGACCGCTTTCGACATGGCGCCCAGCATGGCTCTTCGCGACGCGATGCTTAGCGTCGTCGCGGAGCTCGACGACACCCAACTCGATCCATCTCGTCGGAAGACGGATACTGATTCAATGAGTGTTCCCCGCTGGATGTTGCGAACTGTTGTTTGAACGTCGTCGGGGGAGTCGGCGAGCATGCTGACCTGAAGGCTGTTCTTGACCGTCTGTGCCAGCACTTCCCCCGCTTCGCCGAATTGACGCTCTAGGCTTTGTCGTTGGAAGTGGGTCATCGCTACTAGGGTGACAACGGCTCCGGCTCCGATCAGGCCGAGTAACCACAGCCCGACGCGCGCCTCAAGGCGCAGGCGCTTCACGATCCCGGTCCTGCTTGCGTCGGTGGTGAGTCGTCATGCGCGGCCCGGGAAGGACACCGACCTTGACGAAACGATGGACTCATTCAGCACCTTTGCCAGAAACGCGGGTGGGTGGCACGTGCCACAGGCCCGCGGGGCGGCTGTGGCGGCGGAGGTGCCGTGACACGTGAGGCATCGCCCCATGGTAGGCCGATTCGTCCCGTCCGGCTCGTGAGCGTTGGATGGATGACACACGGCGCAGTCCGCCGAGGCGCGCGCGAAATGCCGTTTGTGCAGGAACATCACGTCGCCGGACGTGCGTTTCGCGAGGCCTCGGTCGATGTCTTCGTGACAGGGCAGACACGAGGCGAACGTCTGCTGCGGCGCTCTCACGGCCGTCACGGCCGGGGGGGAGTCGGCCCCGCGCGACGGCTGGAGCGGACCCAGCACCAACACGACGGCGTCCACGAGGATCACCATGGCGATCAGCGTCGCCATCTGACGTTCGACTTCGAAGATCTTGCGAGTCACCAGACCTTACCTCCGTGCGACGCCGCACCTAGGGTCGACCGCGAGGTGAACCGAGTCACGTCAGCAGCGCGATCAGATAGCGGACGGCCTCGGCGATAGCCGCCGACATAACCAACAGAAGCGTTACCGTTCCGAGGATGAGGAAGGCAATTCCGCCGAGGCGGATCGGCGTCGGTGCCGGATCGTCGGGTCCGGAAGTCACGTGCGCGGCGCGTTCTGAATTTGACACGATCCGGGAGTGCCAGCCCGGTCGCTCGTGTGCCACCTTCTCGAGCGATTGCCGCCCGATAACGATCACCTCTTCAAAGGGAAAGGCCTCCGGCCGCAAGTGCGTGTTGAAGAAGTGGATCGAGAACAGGAATCCGGTGGCGAGCAAGGCCTCGTCTGAGTGCACAATGAGCGCGGCATTGATGATCCATCCGGGGAAGTAGCGCGAGGTGACCTCGGGGATCCACATGACAACCCCGGAGAGCCCGATGATCACCAATCCCCAGAAGACGGCTAGGTAGTCGAACTTCTCCCAGTACGTGAACTTCCCGAATTCCGGGCGTGGCCCCTTGCCGCGCAGGTACTTCACGTAGCCGACGATCTGCTTGAGGTCGTCGAGTCGCGGAACGAGGGAATCGGGTCCGAGCAGCGGTGGGAGCCGTCGCCGGATGCTTCCGACGGCCGCGCCTCCAAGGTGCATGATTCCGGACGAGGCGAGCCCGATTGCGAAGATGCGATGCAGTACGCCCGCGTTTGCCGCTCCGCCCCACATCCGCATCAGCGGCCAGGCCCAGAATGCCTCGTGGTACTTCAGTGGCATTCCGGTCAAGGCCAGACCGAAGACGCTAAGTGCGAGTGTGAGGTGCGTGAGCCGAGCCCATCCGCTGAATCGCCATACACGCACTCCTGAGGCAGCGGCTCCGGCGGTCGTCGTCGCGCTATTCATGGGTTTCGTCCTCGAGAGCGGCCGCTTTCTGGTGCTCTCGCCACGCGTGACGCATGTCCAGGATTGTGTGTGCCCCGAACATTGCGAATGTCATCACGACGAGCAGAGTCATTGCGGCCATCACTGTTGCGAGCTTAGGGTCGTCGGGAAGCGGACTGCCGGCAAGGTGGATCTGGATGTCCCCGAAGTTCCCTCGGGCCTTGGGATGGCAGGTCCGGCACGTTTCCAGTCGGTTCTCGGGGGCGACCATGGAGGCGGGGTCGTCGGCCGACAGGATGAGGTGCGACCCGTGGCAGTCGGGGCATCCTGCGATGTCCTTACGTCCGAGCACGACCCCCTTGCCGTGGTAGTTGCGCTCGAAGAAACTCTCGCCACGCTGCACGTGACACTGAGCGCACCGGGTGGCGACAGACACCGCGAATGCCCGACTTCCGGGCGGCCGGACATCGTGCGCGCCGTGGCAGGTTACGCAGGAGGGTCGGTACTTCGGAGTCTCGTCGCCTTGTTTCCCGTGCGGCGCCTTGTGCTCACCTGCTTCGGGGAGCAGCCACGTTGTCGGGATCGCTGTGTTGGATCCATGGGGGCTGCGGGAGTAAAGATCTGCTTGTTCGCTGTGGCATTTAGCGCACGACATCCGCGCTTTGGCAAGATCCTGAGCCGGGTTCTGGTGGATCACCGACGTAAGGCTTGGATGACAGGTTGTGCAGGGCAGATCACCGTGCACCGATTTGAGCACCGCATCGGCCGGGATGTACAGGTCCGGGCGAGGCTTCGGTCGGGAAGCAGTGGGGTCCGCAATCGCGGGGTTGCCATGACAGGTCGGGCATCCCGACTGCCTCATTCGGGCCGGCGTGGGCTCGGGCGTGGTCGTCGGATCGCTCCCGGCTGCAGCCGGGGAGAGGCCCCCGAGCATTCCGAGCGTGATCGCGGCGGCAGATGCCAACCCAAACAAAGCCGGCCAACGTCGCGTTGGCATAGCGCCTCCTGGTGCTCGCCGGTTAGCTGATTCCGAGCACGTGCAGGAGCCACTGTACGGCGATAAGCGCGAGCAGGCCCACCCAGAGCACTGCGAACGCGAGCAGCGGCGTGATGACAAGACCGGCGATCACGAGACCGAGGTTCGCAACCGAGGAACTGGCCTGCGCTCCCACCTGCGCTACGGACTTCACGCGGGAGAACGCGCCTCTGGCGACGACTGCGGAGAGACCGAGTCCGGCGGCAATCAGGAAGCCGCGTGGCTCCCACGCCAACACAATGATCGCTCCGGTTGCCAGTACGAGGCTAGTGAGGGACAGTGCCCACAGTGCGGGCCCACGGACCAATCCGGGAGGAGGAGTAACTCTGTGATCGACCATGACATCCTTCTTTCGTTCAATCTCAATGTCTCTCGTGGTAGGACCGACGAATGAGGGTCCTAGCAATGTCAATCTAGTGCTCGCTTTCTTGGGCGACTATCGGTGCAGGAATCCTTTCTGGCGCGCGCTCACCTGAATCCCGCTTGGGCAGCGCGCCCTACCCGTGGGCAGCAGAAGGGCTTAGGGCGTACGCCGGAGGCAGGGCCGAAGGACCTCCCGAGGCTGGGGCGGGGTACCCGCCGGGGGAAGGATCGGGTGAGGATTGCGGAGAGATTGGTGTCGTAATTGGTGGAACTTAGGAGGTTGGAGCTGGGGAGGGGATTCGAACCCCTGACCTGCTGTTTACAAGACAGCTGCTCTGCCAAGCTGAGCTACCCCAGCGGGGGATGAAGATAACGGAGACGCGTCCTCCTCTGGTTCGATCTCCGGCGTCAATTTATCGCACAACGCCGTGCGCGGGACCTTGGGTCTCGGCTGGTGATTCTGCGGGAGGCTGAGGGAGATTCACGGATCTTGCCGGGTCGGGGAGGCAGAGCACTACACTTCCCGCGGGAAGGATGGCCGGTGTCTGATATCGAAGATGCAGCCAACGTCACGAAGCTCGTCGAACTTGCAGCGGGCATGTTCCCGGCACGACCCCCGTGGCTCTTCGACTTCAATTGCATCGAACTCTCGACGGGGATCGTCTTCGAGCCGTTCTTCAAGACGAAGTCGTCCCCGTGTTGGGTCCGGGCCGAGTTCTGCGATTCGTGGGAGGGCGACAAGCTTTCTTCAGGGTGCGAAGAGGTCTCCGTCCACGACAAGAACGGGGAGAGGCGTCTCACGCGGGGCGAATTCCGAATCGAGTATTACTAGCGGCAGTCGGCGGCGGCGAAGTTCCCGTTGGTTTCCGGGGTTCGCAGCAAAGAGGTTGCCCATGCCCCGGCTGCCGGCCGGCGAACTTGCCCGGCGCCGGAGTGGCGCGGGGCACCGGCGGTACCCTTTGGACCACCATGAGTAATGCGTTGGTTTCCGCGCTCTCGCAGTTGGAGGAAGCGGGCGCGTGGATGGGGCTCGACGAGAACCTCCTGAGGGTCTTTCGCGAGCCAAAGCGTGTCCTGACGGTTTCCATCCCTGTTCGCATGGACGACGCACACGTGGAGGTGTTCACGGGGTTCCGGGTGCATCATTCCCTGGCGCGCGGCCCGGCGAAGGGTGGGATCCGCTACCACCCCGACGTCAACCTCGACGAGGTCAAGGCGCTCGCGATGTGGATGACTTGGAAATGCGCGCTGGTGGGAATTCCTTACGGCGGCGCCAAGGGAGGAGTGCAAGTCGCGCCCTGGAAGCTTTCCGACGGAGAACTCGAACGTATGACGCGGAGGTATGCGAGCGAGATCCTGCCGTTTATCGGTCCCGCGATGGACGTTCCGGCTCCCGACATGAACACCGATGAGCGCGTAATGGCATGGATCATGGATACGTATTCCATGAATCAGGGGTACTCGGTTCCCGGGGTCGTGACGGGAAAGCCGGTCTCGATCGGAGGATCGCAGGGTCGCGGCGGCGCAACGAGTCGAGGCGTCGTGTACTCGGCGTTGTCGGCGATGCGGCGGCAGCAGATCCCGGTAGAGGCCGCGACCGTTGTCATCCAAGGGTTCGGCAAGGTCGGAGGGTTCGCCGCGCAGGTGTTTCACGACGCCGGATTCCAGGTGGTCGCCGTTAGCGACTACAGGGGCGGGATCTACAACCCGCTCGGGCTGAACCCGTCGGCGATCATGCGCCACTTGAGCGATGCGGGAACGGTGACGGGTTTTCCGGGCGCCGACGCGATCACCAACGAAGAACTCCTCGAACTCGAGTGCGATTTGCTCGTGCCGGCAGCGATGGAGGACCAGATCACGGAGGCCAATGCGGACCGCGTGCGCGCCGGGTTGATCGTCGAGGCAGCCAACGGCCCAACCGAGCCGATTGCCGACCACATCCTCGCGGACCGAGGAATCTCCGTGGTGCCCGACATCCTGGCCAACTCCGGCGGGGTTACGGTGAGCTACTTCGAGTGGGTGCAGGACATCCAGGCGTACTTCTGGAGCGAGGACCAGGTGAACGCTCGGCTGCGGCGCGTCATGGACGCGGCGTTTGACGAGGTGGCCGCGCTGGCGGAAGACAAAGGCATACGCCTGCGTCTCGCGGCGCTGGCGCTGGGAATCGGCCGGGTGGCCGAGGCTCACGTCGCTCGCGGGCTCTTTCCCTAGTCGTCTGCACTGGATTCGCGTCCGGGGTTCGTGGCCGGGACCCGTAGCTGTGGCAGAATAGCCGGCGATGAACGCCGGATCGATCGTCTTGCCCGTCGCGCTGTCGGACCGAGAGCGCGAGATCTTGGCGTTCGAGCGTGCGTGGTGGAAGGAATCCGGGTCCAAGGAGCGGGCGGTCGCCGAGCGCCTGCAGATGTCCGCCACACGCTATTACCAGATCTTGAACGAACTCATCGACCGGCCGGAAGCTCTGGCCGAGGATCCTATGCTGGTGCGTCGCTTGCGCCGCCAGCGGGCCGCGCGGCAGAAGCTGCGGGCCGCGCGCCGGCTCGGCCAGTCTGAGTGATACGTGCCCGGTAAACACTCTCCCGCCTCGCCCCTGTCGTTCATCCTGTCCGTGGTGCGCGCGGTGGCGGCGGCGCTCGCGGTCTTGGGAATCATCGTTGGGATCGCGATCGCGGCCGTGGGGTTTCGGACCAAGGAGGCCCCCGAGCCGCGCATATCTCCATCCACGGTCGTGTCTGCGTCTCCCAGCGACTCGGTCACGCCGGAACCGACGCCGACCAGGTCCGCCGAGCCGACGCCCGGCGCATCCCTGCGGCCGAAGTCCGCGGTAACCGTCGCGGTGCTTAACGGCACGCAGCGCAATGGGCTGGCGAAACGCCTCTCGAATGAGCTGCTTGCCCAGGGGTACGCCGTTCGTCCGCCGGGGAACACCAAGGCCGTAGATGCGACGACCATCTACTACCGCGGTGGAGCAAAGGCAGACGCCGAAGCTCTGCGGCGCGCGGCGATGAGCTACCTGTCTCCCGGTCGCGTCGTGCCCGTTTCTTCCGGCACGCCTGCTGTGACTGGAGCGATGGTGATCGTGGTAGTCGGGTCCGACTACCCGGCGCTTTGACCGCCTGATTTCGCGGAAATCAGCAAGAGGCTCGATCGCGTGTCGATCGTCACCGAACCTCCTGCGGCCGCCGCCGTGGAGACCGAGAATCTCGCCTCGGCCTCGGTAGTCATCTCGACCGCGAAGCCGTCGCGAAGGGAGAACGCGATCCGGCTCTGGGCGAACTCAGTTCCAGCGAGTTGAACGGGTTGTCCGCCGATGGAGCGCCGGCGCACCAGGGGCCTTCGCGTTCCGAGATCGATCAGGACGCAGTCTCGGCCACCGACGGAGCGAAGACCGGAGATCCTCCCCTGCTGGTGGGCGGGCTCTTCGGTCGCGCCCTCGGCCGGATGCGTGACCGAGTTCCAGCGATCTCCGAGACGCACGCGGTGAGCCGGTAGCGGTGAACTGAGCAACTGGGTGAGGTCGCCGACATCGGCTCCCGAAATAGAAGGAGGGAGCCCGCCGACCGTGACCACGCGGATCAAGGATCCGTCGGGACCGACGACGACCTCTGCCCGCTGCTCGGGCGGAGGAGCTACCGGTGTCCCGGCGCGCGCCAGGCGCAGGGGCGTCAGCGTCAGGCGCACAGTTGCTTCGTCGCCGTTGACCGCGGTGACTTCGATGGTAGACGTGGCGGTCAATTCGGTGGTCTCACTTTGCCGAGTTCCGGGGAGATCGACGACCGTATGCGCGCGCGCCGTCAGGCGGTAAGTGCGTACGTCGCCGACGGCGAAAACAGGGGAGAGCCGAAGCGGAGGCGTGGCGCACCCGGCAAGGGTCGCCGCGAGGGCGGACATAGCGACGAGCCGGCGCACGCAGGCCAGTGTATCGATCGGCGCGGCTGATAGTGTTAGCGACCGATGCGCATTGCGATGATTTCTCCACCGTGGATTTCGGTTCCGCCTCGTGGGTACGGCGGCATCGAATGGGTTGTGTCCCTGCTGACCGAGGAGTTGGTTTCTCGCGGACACGACGTGACGCTGTTCGCCACCGGCGACTCGGTGACGTCGGCCGAACTTCGCTACGTCTTCGACGAAGGACCGACGGCGCTGATGCACCAAGCTCTTCCGTATTCACAGCACCTCGGGCCGGCGTTTGCGCACATAGCTGGCGAGGCGCGCGCCGGCCGACGCTACGACGTCGTGCACGACCACACGGCATGGATCGCGCTGGAGTTCGCGCCGCTGCTGCCGACGCCGCTGGTGCATACGCTGCATGGCTGCGCTCTCGATAGCGAGCGTGAGTTCTTCCGGGCATGCCGCGACAACGCGACGTTCGTAAGCATCAGTGAGTACCAGACGCGGACGTTCACCGAGATCTCGATCAGCGCGATCGTGCACAACGCGGTGGATCTGGATGCCTACCCGTTCCGCGAGCGCAAGGAAGACTACGTGCTCTCGCTCGGAAGAATCACCAAGGACAAGGGGCAGCACCTGGCGATCCAGGCGGCTTTGGCGGCCGACGTCCCGATCGTGCTCGCCGGCAAGGTCGATCCCGGCGAGGACACCGAGTACTTCGACAAGACGGTGTCGCCGTACGTCGACGGCACCAGGGTTCGCTTCGAGGGCGAGGTGACTGAGGAGCGAAAGCACGAGTTGTTTGCCGGCGCGCGCGCGCTGCTGTTTCCGATCCAGTGGGACGAGCCGTTCGGCAACGTCATGATCGAAGCGATGGTCTGCGGCACGCCGGTGATCGCGACACCGCGAGGGGCGGTCCCCGAGGTCGTTCGCGATGGAGAGACCGGCTTCTTCGTCAACGACCTCGAGACCCTAACGGCGGCGATCGGGCGTATCGACGAGATCTCTGCGAAGGCGTGCCGCGCACACGTCGAGAAGAATTTCTCACCGCAAGTCATGGCCGATAAGTACGAGCGGGTGTTCGAGCGGGTTGCAGATGGCGGATGAGCGCCGTCGGGCGCTCGCCGGAGTGCTCGCGCCGTTGGCGGAGAATCCCTCGCGAGTTGGTGTGTTCTGCGATTTCGACGGATCGCTGGCGCCGATTGTGGACGATCCGCGGAGCGCCCGACCCGTCCGGGGAGTACCGCGCGTGCTCGAGAAACTGGCCCGACGTTTCGGACTGGTGGCGGTGGTATCGGGAAGGCCGGTGTCGTTCCTGGTGGATCGCCTGCACGCGCGGAGCGTGCGACTCGTAGGCCTGTACGGGGTAGAGGAGCGGATCGGACGCAGGCTGGAAGTCCTGCCGGAGGCGCAATCAGCGCGAGCGTCGGTGGATCGCGCCGTCGCCCGCCTCGAGCAGGAATTGGCCGGCGAGAAGGGTGTTTGGGTCGAACACAAAGGCTTCTCCCTCTCGGTGCACGCCCGCCGCTCGGCGGATCCGCCGGCCGCAATGGAGCGGATTGAACCGATCGTGCGCGCGGCCGCTGAAGACGAGGGGCTCTCTGCGCTGACACGCGGCCGCCTCGTACTCGAAGCCGGGCCTCGAGTTGCGGTCGACAAGGGGGAGGTCGTCCGCCGGCTGATCGAAGACAGGGCCCTCACCGGCGCGCTCGTTGTCGGCGACGACGTAGGAGACATTC